>JBDSEP010000268.1:0-4306 GCA_039919985.1 Tepidiformaceae bacterium
TTGGAGGTCGTCGAGTGAGTTTCGCCGACAAAACCCTTACCTGCAGCGACTGTGGAGCAGCATTTACTTTCACAGCCGGGGAGCAGGAATTTCATCAGTCCAAGGGGTTCAGCAATGAACCTCGCCGCTGCCCGGACTGCCGAGCCGCACGTCGCGGGTCGGAAGGCGGCGGTGGCAGCCGAATGGGCGGAGGTTCGCGCGAGATGTTCTCCGCTACCTGCGGCTCATGCGGCAAGGAAGCCAAGGTCCCCTTCGAGCCTCGAGGTGACCGACCTGTCTACTGCAACGACTGCTTCCAGTCGCAGCCTCGCACCGGTGGAGGCGGCGGTGGCCGTAGCTCCGGCGGTGGTGGCGGCTACGGCGGCGGCGGTGGCAGTAGCTACGGGGGCGGTGGCGGCGGCTACGGCGGCGGCGGTGGCGGTGGAAGCCGCGGCGGCAGCAGCGGTGGCGGCGGTAGCCGTGGTGGCGGCGGTGGCGCCGGCGGTCGTCGCTGGTAACCCTCGCCCACTAACCTCAGCACTAGTCAGAAACGGGGCGCCTCCTACGGGGCGTCCCGTTTCTGCGTCTCAGCGGCGTTTCAACGCTCGAAGAATCCGGTCGCCGCAGCCCAGCCCTCCTCACGCCGATCCGCGCACCTGGCCCGGGATCACGGCGTCCACTTCGATTTCTACCAGCATCGCCGGGTCGATAAGCGCCGCAACCTGCACCATCGTTGCCGCCGGACGCACCGCCTTGAAATACTCTCCGTGTGCCCGTCCAAACTCCTGCCACTGCGCGATGTCTGTCACGAACATCCGCGTCCGCACCACATCCGCCATGCTCGCCCCCGCTTCAGCAAGCGCCTCCGAGATGATCTCGAAGCAGCGCAGAGCCTGCAGGTAGGGATCATCTCCCCCGGCGATGCTGCCGTCCCCGTTAGCGGCCGTCGTCCCCGCCACGAAGACGTGGTTGCCTTCGCGCACCGCCCGCGAATACCCAACCACTCGCTCCCATGGGCCACCCGAGCTGATCAGTTGTCGTGCCATGCCCGTAGTAAGCCGGTTTCGCCTGCCATCGGCAAGTGCCAATGCTGGCCGATTCCCGCGCCCCGGGCGGAGTCGATGGTCCAATCGATCTGGCAATGCAGACGCCACTCGTCTCCAAGGACCTTTAGGAACAGCCTCAGCCTGCCGAAACTCAACACATGGACATCGCCGGAGACCCGCAGATCGTCTCGCTCGCCGCTCGGACCGCCGCCTTCGGCGACCAGGTCCATCGTGATGGCGACCACATCCGCACGATCCGCCGCGACCTCGATGCCCTCTGGGTCACTCGCCCAACCTCTGATGGCAGCGTCGCCTGGGTGCTTCGCCAGCGCCGTAGCGAACCCCGCCGCTCAGCCTGATCCCCTAGTCTTTCCGCTCGCACATCCGGCGCGTCACTTCCCAGACCATCTGGCAGTTGATGCCCAGGCTCTCAATGCTCACTCGCTCGTTATGGCCGTGGATTGTACGGCCAACCTCCGGTGTCGTAAGGCCGCCCGAAAAGCCATACGAGACCTGCCCCCGGTTGCGTAGCGTGCTGCTATCTGTGAACCCCACCGTCATCCCGGGAACCACAACCGCTTCCTCCATATGCTCGTGAATCACCTCTTCGATGACTCGGAAGAGCTCCGTGTCGTGGCTGTTCGTCTCCGACCAACCAGTGTGGATTCGCTCAATACGCACCCTGGGGTCGGAGATAATCGCTTCGAGTTCAGCGAGGAAGAGCTCAGGCTTCACCCCTGGCAGCAGGCGGCAATCGAGCGTGGCCTCCGCGAAGGCAGGGATCACATTCACCTTCACACCCGCCGTCAGACCGGTCGCACTGATCGTATTCGTCAGGAGCGCGCGCACCCGTGGGTCGTTCGCCGCCGCCTTCTCCAGGCCTCGCGCCGTCGGGTCGCCCTTGTAGATGCCCGCCCGCGAAAGCCGCCCAAAGTACTCCCGCAGCCCGGGCGATACGGAGAGTGGCCGCTGCCACTGCTCTATGGCGCCCAGCGCGCGCATAAGCCGATCCACTGCGTTGTCGCCGTGCGGAACTGAGCCATGACCAGGCGTGCCTTCGGCAATCAGCCGCAACCAGACCGGTCCCTTTTCGGCCACCGCAACGTTGTAGACCGGGCGCTCCACCCCGAAAAGTTCCGTCGTACCACCGCCACCTTCGTTGATCACGAACTCTGCATCGAGCGACTCCGGATGGTTCCGCTCCAACCAGCGAACACCAAACTCAGAGCCCGCTTCCTCGTCCGCCATGGCGAAGAAGATGACGTCGCGGGCAAGCGGCACACCCAGCCGCTTCAGGTTGAGAAACGTCACGAGTTGGACGATGCCGAGGCCCTTCATGTCCAGCGCCCCGCGCCCCCAGATGTGCCCCTCCTTTATCAGTCCCGAGAACGGCTCCTCGTCCCAGAACTCGCGCTGCACCGGGACCACGTCGGTATGGTTGAGCAGCATGAACGGCCGCTTGCTGCCATCCCCGGCGAGCACCGCCCGCAGCGAGACGCGGTCGCCTCCAGCATCGAACAACTCGTACGGGATGCCCTCGCGCTCGAGAAGCTCTCCAATGAAATCGCAAGCCAACCGCTCGTTACCAGGCGGGTTCGAAGTATCGATGCGCAGGAAAGCGCACAGTAGGTCGACCGCCTCGTTCTGAACGGCGTCCCAATCGGGCGTGGCAGCGGGCATTGGCAATCTCCGGGCTGGTGGTCTGGCCGCGAAGTATACGGGCGAACATCGCCTCTCGCGCCGCGTTACTACCTGCGCACTGCGTCCAGGTTCGCCCAGCCTCGCCGTCCGTCCGGAGTGATCACCGCCTCGAACGTACCCCGCCCCTCGAGCGTGATGGCCGAGCCGCCGTGTTCCAGCAGCACACCCGCGGCGTAGCAACCTACGATATCGCCCCCACCCGGGCCGTTGCGGACCTCCAGGCAGCTGCCGTCCGATTGCATGGGCACGCGTAGCCAGGCCTTCGCCTCTGCCACCTTGAGGATGCGGTTCGCGCTCAGATACGCATCCCCGGCCAGCGGCCCAAAGAGTTCGATGGGCCGCAACTCGCCGTTGCGCAGGTCGATAACCACCGGCACGTTCATCTGGTTGCCATTCAGCTCTCGGATGAAGGGGTAGTCCGGCTGCTCACGCCTGGCCGCTACCTCCAGGTCCTCGCTGTTCAGCCGCGCGTTGCCCAGCAGGCGGCCATCTTCGAGCCATGCATCCCCGGCGATCTGGCGCTCAAGGGCAGTCTGGAAAATCGAGGCAAGCTTTCCGCTGCGATAGACGGCAATGCGCTCATCCCGCACACCGCCGGCTTCCGCGTGTTGCCAGCCCACCACTATCACGGATTCGTCGGGCGAGACCGCCACCAGCCGCACGCCATTTCCGTGGTACACGTCGATGCCAAGGTCCGACCGCCAGAGGAGCGACCCGTCTTCGCGCAAAAACGTCTCGCGGTCGCCGAGTTGCCAGAACAGCCGCCCGCTGTTAAACACGGCGCGGCCGGGATAGCCGTCGATTCCAATGGCCGCGACCTCCGGTGGTGGGTCGATTTCCGTGTTAGTGGGCCAATTAACGAACTTGATCTTTACGAATGTGTTGCCCTCGAAGAGACGGGTGCCCAGGACGAGGCCGGCCTTCGCCCAACCGGCGGTGTACCACTCACCGTCGAGTACGGCCACGTCCGTCCAGGTCACGCCGCCATCTACTGAGCGCCGGAGAGCGGTGCGCGTGCCGGGGCCCTCGTCGTACTGGCTGCACGGCTTCTGGGTGCAAGCGGTGAGATAGATTTCACCAGCACTGCCGAACACCGGCCCCGCGGCGATGGGCGCCTCGGCCCGGTGCGAGAGCAGCGATTCGGTTCGGTACTCGACCTTGCCGCTGCCCATCGCCGAACCCGCCCGGTCGAGACCGCCCAGGTAGCAGTCCCCGGCCCCGCAGCGCCTTTCGATGTAGGCGACAACGCCGCCCGGGAGCGGCGATGGCGCGTGAAGGAGCCAGTCGCGCACCGCTACGCCGTTCACCGCCGACGGAGTCGTCGTCGCTATCGCGGCTGGCGCGGGAGACGAGGCGGGGTTGGCCGTATCACCGGCAACCGCTGCCGTCGATTGGCCCTCGCCGTCGCCTGCGCGATACGTCGCCACGCCCGCAATCAGCCCGCCCGCAACTACCAGCAGCGACGCTACTACGATGAGCTTTCGACCTGGAGCCCTCACCGCCTTACTCTACGACGGAGCGCTAGAACCGCCGACACGGGACAAGGGCAGGTTAAATCGCGCCGCTGGTTCTAAGCGACC
>JBDSEP010000237.1:0-4338 GCA_039919985.1 Tepidiformaceae bacterium
CCCGCTGGTCGGCATCGCCGCGCATCGGTTTCAGAGTCGCAGTGCCGTTCGCCAACTCATCGTCGCCAAGAATGACGGCGGTCGCGGCTCCCGAGGCGTTGGCCGCTCGCATCTGCGCCTTGAACGAGCGCCCGGATTCACCGACCACGGCGCTGGCGCCGTTTTTTCGCAGAGCAGCCGCGAGGCCAAACGCCACTGGAGCGCTCCCCTCGGCGCGGTGCACAATGTAGACGTCGACCGCATTGGCGTTGTCGAAGAGCACGCCGCTGCGCTGCATCTCCAGGATGATGCGCTCAATTCCACTTCCGAAGCCCATGCCCGGGGTGGCCTGCCCGCCAAGAAGCTCGATTAGCCCGTCGTAGCGGCCGCCGCCGCCAATCGTGCTCTGCGCGCGCTCGTCATCCGTCGGCACGATCTCGAAAACCGTCCGGTTGTAGTAATCCAGACCGCGAACCAGCAGGGGGTCGATCTCGAAGTGGATGCCCGCAGCGCTCAGCGCCGCCATCACGGTCTCGTGGTGGGCGAGCGCGGGCGCGCTGAGCGAGTCCACGAGCTTCGGTGCGGCTTCCTTGAAGGGCTGGTCACGCTCGTCCTTGCTGTCCAACAGTCGTAGCGGGTTGCGTTCGAACCGCCGCCGACTATCTTCCGAAAGGCTGGCCAGGTTGGGCCGGTAGTATTCCTTCAGCCGCTCGATGTAATCCCTTCGCGGCTCGGCGTCGTCGATCGACCCCAGGCGAACGACGACGTCCCGGATTCCGAGTCGCTCGTAGAGCGCCCAGAGCAGGCCGATCACCTCGGCGTCCACCAGGGCGTCGGCCGATCCAATTACCTCGCAATCGAACTGAGTGTGTTGGCGGTACCGCCCCTTCTGGGGGCGGTCGTAGCGGAACATGGGGTGCGTGGTATAAAGCCGGACGGGCTGAGGCCAGCTGGCCATGCCATGCTCGAGGTACGCCCGGCAGATCGCAGGAGTGCCTTCCGGCGTGAGCGCAAGGTGCTCCTCCCCGCGATCCGTGAAGGTGTACATCTCTTTTTCGACGATGTCGGTGGTATCGCCGCTGCCCTTTTCGAAGAGGCCCGCCTGTTCGAACATTGGGGTATCGATGCGCTGAAAGCCGTGTAGCCGCGCCACTTCGCGCGACTGTTCGAGGACGGCCTGCCAATAGGGCTGGAGTTCCGGAAGCACGTCCTGTGTGCCGCGCGGGGCCTGGTACCTGGTACTCATCTGTCTGCGCTTCCGGTTCGAGGGCTGCGTGGTAGGATAGGGAACGAATCTTCCCCCGGCAAAGAGGTACCCGCGGTTTGCAGACGCGTACCCAGGATGTTGCATCCACTGGCGTCGATATTGAAGTCGTGTTGGCGCGCGCCGCCGAGTACCTGCCCGCAGATCGCATCCCCTTCCTCCGCGAGGTCTATGAGTTTGCCGCAGCGGCTCACGCAGGCCAAACCAGGCGCACCGGCGAAGCGTTCATCACCCACCCGTTGGCCGTCACGTTCGAAGTCACGAGGCTCGAACTGGACGCCAACGCGGTCGCAGCCGCCCTCCTCCACGACGTGCAGGAGGACTGCGGAATAGCGAACGAAGAGATCGCCGCCAGATTCGGGGCGGACGTGGCTCGGCTGGTAGATGGCCTCACGAAGCTAGAAAAGCTTCCCATGAAGTTCGCGGCGAGCGATCAGTTTGCGCGAGACAGTGTGCAGGCCCAGAACTTGCGGAAGATGTTCCTAGCCATGGCGGAGGACATTCGCGTCGTTCTTATCAAGCTCTGCGACCGGCTCCACAACATGCGCACGCTCTGGGCCTTCAACTCCGAAAAACAGCAGCGCATCTCCCTCGAAACGCAGGAAATCTTTGCGCCTCTCGCCAACCGGCTGGGGGTTTGGCAGATCAAGTGGGAGTTGGAGGACCTCGCCTTTCGCTACCTGGAGCCGGACCGCTACCGCGAGATCGCAGAGCTCCTCGCCTCTAAACGCGAATCTCGCGAAAAGTACATCCACGAAGCAACCGACATGGTACGGGCACAGCTCAAGGCGGCGGGCATCCGCGCTGAAGTCACCGGGCGCGCCAAGCATATTTTCAGCATCTACCAGAAGATGACGCGCTACTCCATCCAGGAGAAGACGTTCGACCAGATCTACGACCTGCTGGCGGTGCGCGTCTTCGTAGACACGGTCTCGGAGTGTTACAACGCCCTCGGCGTGGTGCACGCCCTCTGGCGCCCGATACCAGGGCAGTTCGATGACTATATCGGCAACCCTAAAGACAGCATGTACCAGTCCCTCCACACGACGGTGATGTCACTCGGCGGTCGGCCGCTGGAGATCCAGATTCGGACCCACGATATGCACCGGGTGGCGGAATACGGAGTAGCCGCGCACTGGCGCTACAAGGAAGGCGGAAAACAGCAGGGGAAGGATGAAGAGCGCATCGCCTGGCTGCGCCAACTACTCGATTGGCAGCGAGACCTCGCCGGTGCGGAAGACTTCATCGAGAGCGTGAAAACGGACATCTTCCACGACCAGGTATTCGTCTACACCCCGAAGGGCGCAGTGCTGGATATGCCGGCCGGCGCCACCCCCCTGGATTTCGCCTACCGCATCCACACGGACCTTGGACACCAGACGGTCGGCGCGAAGGTCAACGGTCGCATGGTCTCGCTGAACGCGAACCTGAAGAACGGCGACGTAGTGGAGATAATGCGCAGCCGGGCCAGTAAGGGGCCTTCGCGCGATTGGCTCAACGGGAACCTTGGATACGTCCGCACGACGCACTCGAAGGAGAAGATCCGGCAGTGGTTCCGCCGCCAGGAGCGGGCCGAGAACATCGAGCGGGGACGCGAACTGCTGGACAAGGAGATGCGCAGGCTTGGGCTAGATCTTGGCGAACGTCAGGACCAGATTCTCGGACTCTTCACCTACGCCAACTGGGAGGATTTCCTCGCCGCGCTGGGGTATGGCGGCGTAAGCACCAACTCCATCGCCCGCAAGGTTGGGGCGCTCATCCAGGCTGAGGAGGCGGAGGCCGAGCCGCCGCCCGCACTCCCCGAGCGCCAGGGTCCCGCAACGCTAGGCGGGCCGGGCATGCGGGTCACGGGTGTGGGGAACTTGCTTACTACCATCGCTCGCTGCTGCCACCCGGTTCCGGGCGACCAGATTGTGGGTTACGTGACACGGACGAGGGGCGTCACCGTGCATCGCGCCGATTGCCATAACGTCCTCAACGAAGACGAACGTGAGCGACTGGTTGAGGTGGAGTGGGGTACCGTCACCAAGCTTTATCCCGTTTCAGTGCGCATTGAAGCGTGGGATCGCGTTGGCCTGCTGCGCGACATCACCACCGTGGTGACCGAAGACAAGGTGAACATGGTGGGGGTGCGGACCCAGGAGAACGGCGATGGGTCGGTGAACATCCTCGCCACTCTTGAAACGACGGGAATCGAACAGCTTTCGCGTCTGCTTTCACGCATCGAGATCATCCGGGGCGTACGGACGGTGGAGCGCAACATCGATCGCAAACGCGGGACGAAGCTCAACGAACCTCTGCCGATGCAGCGCGCTCGCGCTTCGCGCTAGGCTGCCCGAAGGCGTGCAGAGCGCCGCGACCGCCTCGAGACGATCGCGTAATTGCGAGTCACGCGCGCCCGATAGGCACTCTGGTGCTGGCCGATTGCCGCCCCCCGGCTCGCCCGGGCTTCGAGCAGCATCGCTGTCACCACACTCGCGGCCGAGCCGATGAGGAAAAGATCGAAGATGATGGTGAGGAGCGGATTGATCATGGCGACAGTACATCCGTTCTAAAGATGCTTCGAGAATGCAGCACGCCTGTTCGCATGTCAACACATCTGTTCTAAAGTCGCCAACAGGTGTCGCGTTTGGGCCATGTATACTCACGCTGCGGCCGTCCGCCGCTGGGAGGCTTGCATGGCCAGTCGTGGTTTCTTCGGCCCATCGGAGCGGGCACTGGAATTCGGATCGAAATACTCCGAGGTTCTGAATAACTGGGGCGAGCTCTTCGTAGTCGCCAGCAGGCTCGTCGATTCAAATGTCGCGCTTGGCCGGATGACGGCGGACGCCTCCTCTGAATTCGAAAACTGGATCCAGGAGACTTCGAACGCGCCCTGGAACTGGCTGAATCCCGAGTTAATGCAGCGCTTCATGCAGGGCATGACCCCCGGCAGCACCCCGCCAAGGTCGCCATGACGCCGACCAGCCGGCTGCGTTTGACTCGCCGGTAGCGTGGGCGACACAATCCCGGCGTGCTTGCGAAAGTCCTGAGTTGCGCCGTAATCGGGCTTGACGGCGAGCTTGTGGATGTCGAGGTCGACATCACTCGCGGCC
>JBDSEP010000273.1:0-4274 GCA_039919985.1 Tepidiformaceae bacterium
GCCCGGCCGGTTTGGCGGCGGGGCGAACGTAGCCGCCGGGTCCATCCCGCTGGCAACGTAGAGCAGTCATGGTAAGTGAACCATGCGTTATCGTCGCGTCGGACGAACCCTGAACGATTCTTGACGGCACTCACGGGTTATGACGCTAGGGAGAGGGCGCGACAGGCGCTGTCGCAGGGGCCGAAGGAGCGTCATTTCGAGTTAAATGCCGCCCATGCGCGTTTGAGCATTTCTGGCTTTGCGTAGAGTTCGAGGGCGGTCATCGCGAGGGCCTTCGAAGCACGCAGAGTGGCGCGATGGGCCTCTTCGGTGGCGGCGGCGGCAGTGAAGCCGGCGGTGTGATTGCCGGCGCCATCCTTCACGGGAATCCCGAAGACAGGGTGAATGCTGGGGACGACATAGCTCACGTTGCCCATGTCCGTGCTCGCGCCGCCCAGGCCTTCCGTGGCGGCCTTAGGGGGCATGCGCATTTCGAAGCGCTCCATGTTCTCGCAGTAGGCTTCGGCGATGACGTCGTTCGTGAAGACATCCGCGTAGGCGGGGCCAGGGGGCGTGACCTCCAGCTGGCAGCCAGTGGCGAGCGCCGCCCCTTCGAAGCAGCCCATGACCTTGGAGCGAAGGTCCTCGAGGTCAGCGAGGGTCTTGGAGCGGATGAGGTACTGGGCGCTGGTGTGATCGGGGATGATGTTCGCCTTTTCGCCGCCGCGGGTGATCACGCCATGGACACGATCCGTGGGACGCATCTGCTGGCGCATGGCGGAGATCGAGGTGTAGGCCATGACGAGGGCGTCGAGGGCGTTTACCCCGGCCCACGGCGAAGCGCCGGCGTGGGCGTTTCGCCCGAAGTACTCCACGTTCACCTGTTCGAGGGCGATCATGCTGGGCCAGGCGGCGTCGCCAGGCGACGGGTGGAGCATGAGCGCGGCGTCCACGCCGGATAGTGCACCGCGCTCCATCATCTGGATTTTGCCACCGCCGCCCTCTTCGGCGGGCGATCCGAGGACGAGCACCGTGCCGTTGCCTTCGCCGAGCGCAGCGTTGAGCGCGATCCCGGTGGCGAGGCCTGAGATGGCGATGAGGTTGTGGCCGCAAGCGTGGCCGATGCCAGGAAGGGCATCGTACTCACAGAAGACGGCGATGGTGGGGCTGCCGGTGCCGCAGGTTGCCTTAAACGCCGTCGGGAGCTTGTAGGCGCCCCGTTCGACGGCGAAGCCTTGCCCCTCGAGGTAGGAGGTTAGGAGGGCGTGGGCGTGGTGCTCCTGGTAGTTCAGTTCGGGCGTAGCGTGAATGCTCAGGCTGATTGCGCGGAGGTCGCTGGAAGCGGCATCGATGGCCCCTTCCGCCACGCTTTTCGCCCGTTCGAGGTCGGCCAGTGCCATCGTGCGTCTCCATCCAGAAGTGGCGCGAGCATACCATCCGGTGGGGCGCGGAGGACCGCCGGGCCGTACCCTGTAAGGATGGTCTTCGAGCGTCCGGTGCTGGTGATTCTGCATGGCGGCACGGGGAGCGGGAACGCGGAACGTATGCTGGCGGATGCTCGCGTGGCAGCGAGTCGCGGGACGGCGGCAAATGCGCTCTCTGCCGGATTCGAGGCGGTGATCATCGCGACGGACGACCCGGCGGCGTTCGAGCCGCTGGCTCCCCACGTGTTCTTGGACGTGGACATCCCTGAAGGACCGTTCGATTTCGATTCGCGCCTGCGCGGGCTGGTCTTGCGCTACGGGTTACAACGGCCCGCGGTCATGGGTTCGGGTTCGGTGCCCCTGCTGGGAAGCGAAGAGTTTCGCTTCATTGTCGAGCAGTTGGATGCGCGCGACGGGCGGTTTGTGACGAACAACTTCTTCTCCGCTGATATCACGGCGTGGACGCCGGGCGAGGCGATCCAGCGGGTGACGACTGTTACTCGCGACAATGTGCTGCCAAGGCGTCTGCGCGACGACGCCGGGCTGGCGTCGGTGATTCTGCCGCGGACGACTGCGACACAGTTCGACCTGGATACGCCATCGGACCTGGCGGTGCTGGCGCTGACGAGTGGTCTTCAGCCGGAGCTTGCAGGGGCGGCGGCGGCGGCGTGGGCGACCGCCGAGCGGTATCGGGCCTTTCTGCCGCTGCTCTGCGATCGAACAGCCGAAGTGGTTGTGGCAGGGCGGGTGGGTGCGATGACCTGGCAGTATCTCGAACGGGAGACTGCCTGCAGGGTGCGGATGTTCAGTGAAGAGCGCGGGCTAGCCACGGCGCTGCCGGGGCATCGGGCGCATTCCGTTCTCGGCTTCTTGCTGGAGGAAGTGGGGATTCAGCGATTCTTCGAGCGGATGGCTTTGCTGGGGGATGCGCTGGTGCTGGATACGCGGGTGATCGAGGCGCACCTGGGCTTGGAGCCGGCCCGCGAGGACCGCTTCCAGAGCGACCTGCTCAATCACGCGGCGATCACCGACGATTTCCTGGGTCGCTTTACGGAGGGGGCGGCGAGGGCGCCAATGCCGGTGCTGCTGGGAGGGCACTCGCTGGTGGCCGGCGGCCTGATGGCGATGAACGACGCCGCCTGGCAGGAGAACGACCGGCGCCTGGAACAGCGCTGACTAGCGTAGGATGGCGCCAACTCTGACGTGGGGGATCCCGACGATGTACAAGATGATCTTTGGCGCGAAACGCAAGCCGGGGATGTCGAGAGACGATTTTGGAACGTACTGGACGACGACACACGCAAATTTGGCGCGGAGTGTGCCAGGCATCAAGCGGTACGTTATCAACCTCGCGCCGGACCTTTCAGGGAGCGGCCGGGAGATGGCGTACGACGGTTTCGCGGAGGCATGGTTCGAGAGCGAGGCGGAGATGAAGCTTTCGAATCGCTCGCCCGAGCTGAAGGTTGTGCTGGACGACGAGAAGAATCTGTTCGACCTGTCGACGCGCTTCAGCGTCATTGTCCAGGAGCATGTCATGATCGGGGAAAGCTAGGCGGGCTGGAAGATCTCGATGGGGTTGCCGGACGGATCTTCGCAGAGGATCTGCTTGCCGCCGGGGCCGGTGACGGTCTCGTTGCGGAAGGCGCAGCCGCTGGCGCGCAATTCGGCGACGACAGCTTCGATATCTGGAACTTCGAGTACCAGCCGATTCCAGCCGCCCGGGGCGGGCTGGCGGCCATCCGGCATGGGCCGCGCGGCGGAGCTGCGGGGGCCAGCGAGCCAGAGAGTAAGGTCGCCCTTCTGGACTGAGGCGAAGGGTGCTCCACGGTGGTCCTTGACCTCGAATCCCAGCGACCCGGTGTAGAAAGCGACGGCGGCGTCCACGTCGTCAACCATGTAGCGAATCGAAGCCATGCGGTCTCCTGCGGTTTGCTGTGATGAGCATAAGGCGCGCGCGGCGACCACTCACCGCCCCAAAGTTGAAGTTATTGGGGTGGCGGCGAACCAACGAGCATCGGTGCGCCGCGGCGCCGCTTGAAAATGTAGGTGCGGACCTGCCAGCGCCCACTCTGAAAGCGGATATGGCGGGCGATCGGTTCACGCTGGGCAGGCTCCACTTTCCAGAGACGCTCAGCGATCTCCTTATCGAAGTGCCAGCGCGTTTCCGCAACCTCGAAGCCAAGAGCGCGGTAGGCGCGGTGCGCCGGTTCCGCGAAGGTGTTCGAGCTGAGGACAAACTCCGGGGCGTTGGGGCGAGTGGCCTCGAGATGCGTCATGAGCGCGGCGAGCATTCGCCGACAGACTCCGCGTCCACCCTGTTCGGGAGGGACGTGAACGGCCCAGATGTAGAGTCCGGAGACATCCTGCAAGTTCACGGAGACGCGACCGACGGCGAAACCATTTTCGCAGGCGATCCAGTGCTGGTGCGGCCCCTGCTGTTGCGCGAAATGGATGGCGGCCTCGGCCTTGGCGGCATCGCGGAGGTGGCCGAGGTCGAAGGCGTGGAACGGGAAGCCGCGTTCCCCCCAAGCGGCCATCTGGCGGACAAGGCCGGCGTCCCAGGGCCGCAGTTCGAGCCCGAAGCCCTCGATGGCAGTGCTGGAGGTGGCGGCGACGGTCATTAAGCCGGGCTCGGGGCGAGGATTGAGCAGAGCGGAGGCACGGAGAAAAGTTTAGCGGATCTGCACGGGCGCAACCGGACCGAGAAGGTTGCGACTCGAGCGCCACGAGGATGCGAGTGGCGCAAGGGCCATCGTTTCGGCACAATCGGGCATCCAAGTTCCACGAGGAGTCTCTCCATGACACGTACCAGTCGCGAAATCCACCTTGTCCGCCGCCCGGACGGAATGCCGGTCGAGGCGGACTTCTCGG
>JBDSEP010000329.1:0-2785 GCA_039919985.1 Tepidiformaceae bacterium
CCCGTGTTCCTCGTGGAGCTCTCCATTGAAGAGATCGTGCGTGCGCTGCCGGAGCGGCCAGACTACCTCTCGCCGTCGCGATTCCCTGAAGTGCGGCAGGATGTGGCGCTGCTCGTGGATGCGAGTATGCCCGCCTCGCGGGTGCTGGAGATCGTCCGCTCTCATCGCTCGGGTGGGGTTCGGCTGACGGCCACGGTGTTCGATGAGTACCGCGGCGAAGGCGTGCCCCCAGGCAAGAAATCATTGGCCCTGCGGCTTCGTTACCAGGCGGGCGACCGCACTTTGACCGACACGGACGTGGCGAAAATCCAGGATGGCCTGCTCAAACGGCTCGAAAAGGATGCGGGGGCGGCGTTACGGGGCGGGTAGTGGCGGGTGGTCGAACGTTGGTAGAATGGCCGCGTGGGCACCGCAGCTGAAGAACTCCTTGCGTGCTTGGCAGCCTGGAGAAAGATCCGGGGTACGACGACGCGTGGGCGGCCGAGATCAAGCGCCGCATTGAAGACGCGGACTCCGGCGTCCCAGGGGTTCCAGGGGACGTCGTGATGGGAGTGCTACGGAAACTCGTGGACGATGCGCGACTACGAGTTTCGTAGCAGCGCGCAAGAAGAAGTTCTCGCAGCTACCCGGGTGGTTCGCCGGGCGGAACCCGGAGGTAGCCAATGAATTCGTGCATGCATTGAAGGAGCGAATCGACCAGGCAAGGCAGTTTCTCGATGCCGGCAAGCGTGAGAGTGGCGAACATCGAAGCCTCCCAGTGGGCAGGTATCCGTTTCGAATGATCTATCGCCTGCGGAACGACACAATCGAGGTGATCGCGGTCGCTCACACCAGCCGCGAGCCGGGCTACTGGAAGGGCCGCCTGTAATCGTGCTCGCTACTGCCTCAGGCGTGGGGCCGTTACGCTGCTGAGATGACAATCGAGGCCGCATCCGCCACCACCACCGAAGTCGTCGTAGGCGACTACAACCGCATCCTGGAGCCCGATTCGAAGTGGGCGATCGGTGCGTTCCCGCTGCAGGATGGCTCGGTGTGGCAGTACCGGGAGCCGGGCGCGGTGGTGCTGGTGCGGAATGGCTGGTTGCAGGTTGCGGCGGTGCCCTACACGCGTGGCAACGACCGGGTGCAGATTCTGGACAATGCCAAGCACATGTACTTTTCCAAAGAGCGTTTCGCCGTGCCGCCCGGTGGACGCATCACGTTCGAAATCCAGATTGCTGCGCGGACGATAGGGACGCAGGCCGGGAATCTCTACGACGGCTACGTCTCGTGGAACCTGCTGGACCTCACGACTGGCTGGGCGCTGGACTTCTTCACGGGCGGCGACACCGTGGCCACCGTCTACGGGCGGCTGCCTTTTCCGGGCGCGGCGATACCGGATACGGGTGAGGCGCGGGCCTTCTGCATCTTCAACGAACTGAAAGACTTCCCCACGAGCCAGGGCCAGGCGCACGCCTACCGCATCACCTACGACCAGGCGGCGGACAGCGTGGAGTTCGAGGCGGACGGGAAGGTGGTGGACCGCTACGAGAAGGTGCCGGACAAGCTAACGGGATTCACGGTGGCGCTGGGCCTGATGTCGGAGATCGACAATGTGGACGGGAAGTCGGTGAGTTGCCACGGGCAGGGCGTTATCGGGCGGTGGAGCCCAATGACGGTGGTCATGGAGCCCGCCCCTGCCTGATGCGGCCGCAAGACCAACGGGCGCAGCGTAGTACGGTTCCCGAGTCTGGCTGGGCCTAAGCGCCGCGCAATAGCTCCGCGAATGCCATTGAGTGCTCAGGCACCTGACCGTGGTCTTCCCAGGTCCACCAGGCGGATAGCACCGCCTGGGCGAATGCCCACCCACAGAGACGCTGGCGATCGATTCCCAACTCGACCGAGAAGATGTCGAGCCGCCGAGCGACGATGGCCCGAGGATTGACTTCCGAAAGCAGCTTCGGCCACGGATTCCGCAGGAACGCGCCGACTTCGTAGGCTGGCTCACCCACCACCCCTTTGGGGTCGATCGCCAGCCATGGTTTGCGTTCCGCGCTGAGGATGTTGAAGTGGTGCAGGTCACCGTGCAGTACTACCGGTGCCGCCGATGTCGCAAGCAGCGCCGCGAATGCCTCTTCCGCTTCGGCCAGCATGTCCGCAGGAAAGGGGCCCGAACCATCGCCGAGCGCCGTGTGCAGCCGTTCGAAGCCCTTGCCCCAGTCAGCCACCGTCGGCAGGGTGTGATGCGCCGGAGCGGGCTGCCAGAGGGTACGCATCACATTGGCTGCGATTGCCGTCGCGTACGCGTCGTCCTCGACCGTCTCGAGCATCACGCCAGGCAGCAGCCGCTCGAGGAGCATCGCCCCTTGCTCGCTATCGAAGTCAACTAGTTTTGCAATGCCGCGTCCGCTGTACACGCGCAGCGCTTCAATTTCGTTGCGCTGTTCACGGCAAGGGAATCCAACTTTGAGGACGAGCGGGGTTCCGTCACTTCCGGTCGCAGGCGCGACCCAGTTATAGCTCAACGGATCGAAGGGCGCTGCCACTGTGAGTGACCAGCGTTCGGCGCACTGGCGGACGATTTCGGGCAGGCGGCCGAGCCAGTCAACGCCAGCCTCGCCGTAGACCTCGCGCATGGACTGCGCGAAGTTCGTGGGGATGAGGAGCGGGGAAGGCACGGGCGGCATCAGCGCTCCTGAACGAGCTGCCCGGCCTGGAAGATGCGATCGACTCGGACGAGCACGGCGACGCCTTTTCGCTCCGGGTCGCGGCTCAGTTCGAACTCCACGGTGCGGTCCATGATCTG
>JBDSEP010000342.1:0-3696 GCA_039919985.1 Tepidiformaceae bacterium
GACTCGCTGGCTCCGTCACCCGGATTACGAGGCTCCGCACGGGAGCCGAGGTCATCCTCACCTGAATCTCTGGGGGAGACCACCGGACTCCAATACCTTGTGGTGGAGCGAGTGGAGCTCCTCCAGGGCGCCCGCGAAGGGGAAGATTCGGCGTGAGACCAGGAGGTCGTCTTCGCAGGCGAGCGGATGCCAGAACACGCCGTCACGGCTGACGGTGACCTCGGGTTCGAGCGTGGCTGCCGAGGCCTCCATGCCCGCCTCCGAAAATCCACGGCGAGCGAGCGGACGCACGAAGTGAGCTTGCGACGCGATTCCTAGACCAAGAACGAAGTCGCGTGTCGCTTCTTCGAGACCGAGATTACTGGCCGTCTGCGTTGTGCTCACAGAGACTTCGAACCCGAAACAGAGCAGCTGGCGAATACCAGCGACGGCCTTTTCCCAGCTTCCCGATCCGCGAATCGCGTCGTGCGCGGTAGCCTCGGGACCATCCAGGCTGACCTGGAATCGCACCAGAAGTCCGGCGAGCGACTCGAGCGCGGCGAGCCGGGAGCCGCGAAAGAGCATGGCATTCGTCAACACCGTCGTCGGGATTCGGTTCGCGGACGCTCTGACACGGTCGGCGATGTCCGGCAGCAGGAACGGCTCGCCGCCCGTGAGGAAGACTTCCTGGATGCCGCAGTCAACGGCCTCGTCAATAAGGCGACGATGGTCGGAGAGCGAAAGGGATCGACGTTCGGCCCGCGGGCTTGAGCGGGCGCAGCAATAACTGCAGGCGAGATTGCAATCGAAGTTTGTGTAGATCCAGAGACGCGGGGCGAAGTTCGCAGCACACGGGAGATCCATCCCGCGCAAGGTAACGATGGGCTCGGGTCGCGTTCTTACCGAAGCCTTACAGGTGAGGCGATTCGAAGTTCCGGGCAGCGAGGCGGCGTGAACCAGAACTTGTAATACAGGCTCACGTGCGGCCGATTCGGCCTGAGAGGGCGTCCCCCGGCCTCCACGATCCGCCGTCGCCGCTGGTTCTCGTCCACGGTGACCTCCGCTCCCTCCGTATATCGTCCAACGACCACCATTCGAACGTTAGGAAAAACCCTGATGCCAATAACTTGCAAGCGTATGTTACGGTTTGTTAAGTTTCCCACCCGAGACAGCTTTTCCTGTCCGGTTGGGTACGTTGCCTCAACTCGAAGGCGGGCAACGGGCCAGTCATAGGCGACGTGAAGGAGAGAGCATGGGAGCCAATCTTTGGAACCGTGGGCGTAGCGCCCGCATTTTTTCGACGTGGATGAAAGCGCTCGTCGGGAGTGTCGCGGTGGCGCTGGCGTTCGTCGCAGGTGCGGCACTGACATCCGGGGGCCAGCCCGGCGGAACCGCTTACGCCGCCACGCCCGAACCTTGCTCAGCACAGGTGTCGGCCCAGGCGTTAGCCCTTGAACCGACCGTGTCGGTGACGCCGAACCTCGGCCCCTCTGGCAGCAGCGCCACCATCCACGTCTTTAACTTCCTGCCAGACCAGGACGTGACGGCGATTTTCCGGGTCGTTGGCGACCCTGTTGTGGCCACCGGGAAGACGGACGCCAACGGCGAGGCGTACTTGAGGTTCACCGTGCCCACGGCTCCCGAAGGTTCGTACTACATCCTCGTTGCCCAGGCGAACCGCACCTGCATCCACGCCTCAGTGCGATTCCAGATTGGCCCGGTCCCGCCAACGGTCACGCCGCGGCCCACGAACACCCCAACTCCCGCCAATACGCCAACTCCGGCGATCTCGGCCACCCCCGGCCCGCAAACCCCAACCGCCACCGCTACCTCTACCGCTCCGGCTACTGCCACCCCAACGAAGCCGGCAGCCCTCCCAACGCCAGTGCTCCCGAAGACGGGAACCGGGATGGGTGGGGGCGGCTTGCAGGTTAACCTGCTGCTGGCAATTGTTGCGCTTGCAGTGACGGCGACTGGTTTCGGTGTTCTCGGACTCGCCGGCTCACGACGCCGAAGCTAACAATCTGAACTCGGCCGAGCCAAACATGGGCGCAGCGCAAGCTGCGCCCTTCTGGCGTTCTATGACGCTCGCCGCTCCAGCGAGCCGGGGTGGTTCTGTGATCTCGATCTCATTGGACTCTTGACAGGTAAATGTAGAATCCGGCTGTGTCATAGAGGATCTGGACATGAGCACGGAGGCAATCTGTCATGAGCAACCGACCCAGCACCCTGCGGGGGATCCTCATCGCCGTCGCATCCGGTGCGTTCCTGGTCGCGAGCCTGCTTTTCGGCGCGGCAGTGGGGGGCGCCCAGGCACCGCAACCGACTTCGGGCAGCCTGTTGACCCAGGGGCTCAAGGGCAGCATAGGCAGCACGATTGGTCCCGACGGTGGGCTGTACGTACCTGAAGGTGCGATCGGCAAGATTTCGCGCGTCGATCCCGTTACCGGTGCTACCACCGTCTTCGCCAGCGGACTTCCGCCAGCGCCGGACTTTGGAGGAGCGTTCGACGTCGCATTCGTCGGCAACACTGCCTACGCACTCGTGTCAGTGGTGGAGCCTGCGGCGGCCAGCGGGATCTATCGGATGGACAGCCCCACGAGCTTCACGCTGATCACGAACCTTGGTGCGTACTCGCTGGCGCATCCGCCTCCTTATCCGTTGGAAGTGCCCACCGGTGTGCAATACGCACTACAACCCATCAGCGGCGGGTTTCTTGTTTCCGATGGCCACCACAACCGGATCCTGAAGGTCACGATGGCGGGGGACATCTCCGAGCTGATCGTTTTCGGCAACGTCGTGCCCACGGGCCTGGCGGTCGCCGGGACGAAGGTTTACGTCTCTCAAGTTGGTCCAATTCCGTATGCTCCCTCCACGGGCAAGGTGGTCAGCTTCGAACTCGCGAGTCCCACTGCTGTGGATGTTGCCTCGGGATTCAGCGCCATGGTCGATGTCGAAATCGGGCCCGGTGGCGTGGTCTATGCGCTCTCGCAGGGCGATTCGCCCGGTATCGTAGAGCCAGGATCGCCGGCTAAGCCGAACTCTGGGAAGTTGCTTCGCCTCAATGCCAACGGAACCTTCTCGGTCGTCGTGGACCGACTAAATCTGCCAACGTCGCTAGACTTTATCGGTGACTCAGCATTCATTGTCACTTTGAACGGCGAGGTCTGGAAGATAAACGGGGTCTCTCAGTTGCAACAGATCCCGGCCACCGCAACCCCCAGGGCAACCGCGACGCGCACCTCTACCCCGACGAGCGTCCCGCCGACTGCCGTCGCGACCTCCGTGCCCGCGGCGCCACGCCCGCCGAACACGGGAAGCGGCATGGGCGAAGGCGGCGACGGCAGCGAGTTCTGGCTCTTCCTGGGCGCGGCGCTCGTGCTGATCGCTTCCGGAAGCGGCATCCTGGTTCGGAGTGCCCGCAAGCGGTAGCACGGTTGGATTGGTCTGCGGGCGCGCATCCGCCGCCCGCAGGTGATTATCGCCCCCGAGCGGCAGCACCTGAGAGCCAGACAAGGGCGGCCGTCGCGACCAGCCACCAGACCGCTGGCGTGTGGACCGAGGTGCTGGTTAGCGAGAGTGCCGGCAACCAGTTGGTGAGCGCGTAAAGCAGGATGACGCCGCAAACCATGCCTGCGGCAATCGTAAAGCCACCGGCGGCGACCAGGGCGATCGCCGCGATTTCCATCAATCCCATCACTGCCCTCGTGCGCCGCT
>JBDSEP010000346.1:0-3015 GCA_039919985.1 Tepidiformaceae bacterium
GTGGGCCAATGGCTCGCGGCGAGGAGTTCGCTTCGGCGCTGCAAAGCGCCCGCCCCGTGCGGGAAGCAGGGTGGTACCGCGGGCTCCAACGCTCGTCCCTGGTTGTGGGACGGGCGTTTTCTGTTGGACGCCGGTTTCGCAGCAGCAAGTCATGACGCAAAGGGTACGTCAGCCACCTTCGGAGTGGTTGCACTACCGCCATGCCGGTGCCGCGCGAAAGGGAGACGATGTTCACACCCGTAGACTCGAAGGTTAGCTTCCCAAAGCTCGAAGAGGGCATCCTCAAGTTCTGGCGCGAGCAGGCGATTTTCCTGAAGAGCGTGGAGCGCGCGCCAAGGCCCGGCCTCCCGCGGGATGGCCTTTTCGTCTTCTACGAAGGGCCGCCTACGGCGAACAATCGGCCCGGCATCCACCACGTGATGGCGCGGTCATTCAAGGATCTGATACCGCGGTATAAGACGATGCAGGGCTACACCGTCCCGCGAAAAGCGGGCTGGGATACGCACGGCCTGCCGGTGGAGTTGGAGATCGAGAAGGAGCTTGGGCTCCAATCGAAGCCCGAGATCGAGGCCTTCGGGATCGCCGCCTTCAACGAGCGCTGTAAGCAGAGCGTGAGCCGCTACGTGGAGGAGTGGACGCGCATGAGCGAGCGCATCGGCTTCTGGGCGGATATGGAGCACCCCTACGTCACGTGGCACAACGACTACATCGAAACTTGCTGGTGGCTCTTGAAGCAGATGTGGGACAGCGGGCTCGTCTACCAGGATTACCGCGTAGCACCCTACTGCGCGCGCTGTGGCACCACCCTGAGCGACCACGAAGTGAGCCAGGGATACGAAGACGATACCCCGGACCCGAGCGTCTTTCCGAAGTTCCGAGTGCCGGCTGCCGAGTTCCGAGCGGCCACCGGCGTCGACACGTCCGGGCACAGCAAAGTGAGCCTCGTGGCCTGGACGACCACGCCGTGGACGCTGCCGGGCAACGTGGGATTGGCCGTGAAGGATGACGCAGACTACGGCGTCTACGAACATGAGGGAGAGCTGCTCGTCTTGGCCTCGGCGCTCGCCGAAAAAGTGCTTGGCGAGCGCGTTTCACGAGTCGCCATTTTGCGGGGCAGGGACCTGGTGGGCCTCAGCTATGAGCCGCTCTACCGTCCGGAGTTATTGGGCACGGCGGCGATGCAGTTCGCCGACGACGGGCGGCTGCGCAACGTAGCGGCCGCTTCCACCGAGGGCGCGCGGCGGGTTATCGCTGCCGACTACGTCTCGCTGGACGATGGCACGGGCATCGTGCACATCGCGACGGCTTTTGGTGGCGAAGACTTCGAGCAAGGCAAGCTCTTCAAGCTGCTCTTCGTTCAACCGATTGACCTGCGCGGACAGATGGCCCCCGGGCTGCCCGGCGAGGGGAAGTTCGCAAAGCAGGCCGATAGGGACGTAACGCGAGATTTGGAAGAGCGCGACCTGATGCTCAAGCACGGCACGATCAAGCACACTTACCCGTTCTGCTGGCGCTGCCATACGCCACTGCTCTACTACGCCAAGCCCAGCTGGTATATCCGCACGACGAAGCAGAAAGACTCGCTGGTCGCGGGCAATCAACAGATCAACTGGTTCCCGGAACATATAAAGAACGGCCGCTTCGGCAACTGGCTGGAGAACAATATCGACTGGGCTTTCAGCCGCGAACGCTACTGGGGCACACCGCTCCCGTTCTGGAGGTGCGAGGGCTGCAACCACGCGGTCTGTGTGGGTTCGAAGGCGGAGCTCATCGAGCTAGCCCTGGACCGGGCGAAAGCCGAGGCGCTGGAAGACTTCCACCGGCCGTTCATCGATGACATCCTCCTGCGCTGCGAGAAGTGCGGCGCCAACGCCAGGCGCGTGCCAGAAGTGGCGGACGCCTGGTTTGATAGCGGGGCGATGCCCTACGCCCAATGGCACTACCCGTTTGAGAACGAGGACGCCTTCCTCAAGAACTTCCCCGCCGACTATATCTGCGAGGCGATCGACCAGACGCGCGGCTGGTTCTACACGCTCCACGCGGAGGCCACCATGCTTAAGGCGAGCGAAGCGGTGCCTGAGGGGATCAGCTTCAAGAACGTCATCTGCCTCGGCCACATCCAGGATGAGAAGGGCAACAAGATGTCCAAGAGCAAGGGCAACACGGTGGAGCCGTGGGCCGTGCTCGATGCTCACGGGGCGGACGCCACCCGCTGGTATATGTACACCTCGAGTCCCGCCGGGTCGTCGCGCCGCTTCAGCAGCGGTCTCGTTGAAGAGGGGCTGCGGGGCTTCCTGCTGACCCTCTGGAACACCTATTCCTTCTTTGTGAGCTACGCGAACATCGACGAGGTGGACCCGCGCACCGACCCAGCGGGGGAGCTGCCGGAGCTGGACCGCTGGCTGCTGAGCGAACTGAACGCGCTCATCCTGAAGGTGACCGCGGAGCTCGAGGCCTACGACCCGACGGGCGCCGCGCGCGCCATCGAAGTCTTCGTTGATGACCTTTCGAACTGGTATGTGCGCCGGAGCCGCCGCCGCTTCTGGCGTGGGGTAAGCGAATCGGACAGCGACAAGCAGAGCGCCTACTTCACGCTCTACAGCGCCTTGAAGACGCTCTCGCTGCTGCTCGCCCCGTTCACGCCGTTCGTGTCGGAGGAGCTGTGGCAGAATCTCGTGCGCTCCATCGATGCTGGCGCGCCCGAGAGCGTGCACTTGGCGGAGTGGCCTGTGGCGCAGCCGTCGCGCATCGATGAATCGCTGAATGCGGAGACGCAACTCGTAAAGCGCATCTGCTCGCTCGGGCGCGCGGCACGCGCCAAGGCGCAGATCAAGGTTCGCCAACCGCTCGCCGAGGTACTCGTGAAGGTGCGGTCCTCGGAGGAAGCCCATGCCCTTCGCAAGAACCGCAACCTCGTGCTCGAGGAGTTGAATGCGAAGACGCTCGACCTGCTGGAAGACGAAACATCGGTCGTGAGCTACGAAGTGAAGCCCAACCTCCCTGTACTAGGCAAGA
>JBDSEP010000053.1:0-7244 GCA_039919985.1 Tepidiformaceae bacterium
TCTAGCCGAGCGACGCCGTTTCTCGCGCAGTCCTCCACCGCCGCGAGTGAATTCGGGAGGTAGTCCCCCGAAAAGACGGCTGAGTGACAGCAGAGCGTTCGCTCCCGGCCAGCGACCACAGGACGCAGGTCTACCACACTACGGAGTGTAGCCGGGGATTGTGAACGGAGGAATTCGCTCCTCCGCCCGCTCCGCCCGCTGGAACGTCCACCCCAGTTGGGCGAAGATACCGCGCCATGACAGACGATCTCGAGCAGGCGCGATTCCGTATTTACGCTCTCCAAGATGGCGCCGTCCGCGCGCAGGCGCTCAACTTCGCTCTGCGCTCCGGCATCTTCGAGCGTCTCAACTCTGGTGGGATCGCGCTGGACGATCTGCGATTCGAGCTCGGCATTTCGAAGCGGGTGCTCCCGGCGCTGGTGGCGTTCCTCACTTCACAAGGGCTACTCGCGCGGGACAGCTCCGGGCGCGTCATGAACACCGAAACGGCCTCCACATTCCTCGTCCGCGCGAGCGACCGCTATGTCGGTGGGCGCGGCCTGCTTTACGGCGGCTTCTGGGAGGCGATCCGCAGCCTTCCCCAGGCACTTGCGACCGGTATGCCATGGACCGCCGAAGGCCAGCACGACATGTTCGAAGGCTTCGGCGCCGAAGAGCAGCGCTGGTTTGCCGAGGGGATGTTCGCTAACGCCGTGCACGGCGGGCGTTCCCTGATGGAGCAGGTCGACTTCGCACCCTTCGAGCGGCTACTGGACGTTGGGGGCGGCGCGGGCGGCTACACCACCGCACTCCTCCTTCGACATCCGAAGCTCCGCGCGACGATCGTGGACCTCGAGGGTGTGCGCGCCCTTGCCCTCGAACACGCCGCGGAGAGCGGCGTAGGGGACCGCTTGGCCTTTGTCGCGTGTTCGTTTTTCGAAGACGCGTTGCCGGGCGGGCACGACGTGCTCCTGCTCTCCAGCATTCTCCACGATTGGGGCGATGACGACGCCAGGACGATCCTGCGCAACTGTTTCGCCGCAGCCAGCCCCGGCGCGACCCTCGTGATCACCGAGCCGATGCTCGCGGAAGATTTCAGCGGACCGGATCATCCTGCGGTCAGCGGCCTCGCGATGGCCGTCCTCGGAGGCGAAAACCGCACGCGCGGCCGGATTCAGGCGATGCTCGAAGAGGCAGGGTTCGAGGACTGTTGGCAATCCCCACTCCTGCCTCAGAACAGCACCGTCGGCGCCCGCAAGCCGCTCGCTCGCTAACCGACGGCTCAGGGCTGTCCGAGGCGCGTTTCGATCCACGGGACGATCAGGTCGATGATCCGCTCGCGAGGGTCTGCGAGCGCTCGCCCCTCTTCGCCCACCGGGTGGAGGTAGTGGTCCGCCCAGGGAAGAATCACGAGCTGCTTATCCGCGGCGGCAGACTTTTCGAGTAGTTCCTGCTGCTCCGAGGGGAAGATATCGCAGTCCCCATCCGCATACACGATGAGCGTTGGGATGGTGACGTGGGTGATTGTGTCCGGGAGGTCCGCCTGGCTTGAGAGCCCGCTCCAGGTGCTCAGCCAGGCCGCAGGCGTCATTACGCGCGCCAGACCCCCCGGCCCGTAGTTACCGATTATTGGGTCCCCGGGCGAGAAGATGCTGCCCAGCGGGCGGCGGCTCGGGTCGATCCGCGGATCCAGGTAGGCCGGATTGGCGAGCGTCCGGTAGATAACCATGTAGCGGCCCAGCCGGGCCTTGCGCGTCAGCATGCCACTCCTGCTCCACGGTAGGTCGGCGATGCCGGACCCTCGTAGGCGGTCGCGTGCATCGCGTTGCTCGGCGAGGAAGGCCAGCGCTCGCTCATCCAGCCGCCGAGTGCGTTCGCGCTGCCGCTGGCGATACTCCGCAAGCCAACCGTCGGCGTAGGAACTTGCGGCTGGAAACGGCTGATAGCCGTTTGCCGGGTTGTACATATCCCAGGCGGGGTCCGTTGCCGTAGGGTCGTCCTCAGCGATAACCGAGGGATCGAGCACGTTGAGCATGAAGCGCCCCTCTCCCAGGTGCGCGGCGGTGGCGATGTAGAGGTTGCCCTCCGGCATCGCCTCCGCGCTGAGGTCGATAGCGTCGCCAGCGGGTGTCCTGGTCAGCCGCTCCACCGCCGGGCGCGAGGCCTGGGACTGGTAGAACCCGAGCAGCGAGCCGCCACCGCTATTGCCCAGCAGCACGATGCGTTCGAATCCGCGCTCCTTTAACAGCCGCATCCCGGCGGCGATGTCGAACAGGAGTCGCTCGTGAATCATGTGGGTATCGTTGTTCAGGTAACGGCTGTTATGCCCGAAGACGGCGTAGCCTCGCGCCGTAAGGCCGGGCACCACGTAGTGCCGCGTGAATTCGCCCCGCGGGTGCATCAGGTAGATTGCCGTCCTGGGCGTGTGGCCGGCCGGCTGGTAGAGAACGCCAAAGCTCTGTCCCGTGTCCGTCGCTTCGAGGTAGATGATCTCCCGCCGTACCGTCGGGTCCAGCTCCGTGAAAGCAAACGGGAGCCGCCGCACGCGCTCTTCGAAGATCTGTGTCATCGCTGGCTCCCGGGCGCCGTCAGCAGGACGTGCGCGGAGCGGATTCTAACCACTTCTGGCGAAGGCTATCTCGCCCTGTCGCGAATCATCTCGGCGATCGCCACTCTTGCCTTCTGGCCCGCCGCTTCGTCCCGACTGAGCACCTGCACGATGACCACCGCCCGGCCAAACCGGTAGACGTCGGTCCACACCTGGGTTCCGGAGGGGTCCGGTTTCGCGGTGATGTATGCCTTCGACTGGTCGCCGATGCCCGTCGCAGCCGTGTCGTTCTGCGACGAACTCGCGCCGAAGAGGTCCGGCGGGGGGTTCTTCAACGCCGTAGAGGTGCTTGCCCACTGAGCCATGGCTGTCGGAATGTCCTTCGAAACGCTGACATCCACCCGCGCCCCCATCTTCGGGGCCCCTGACTGCTGGAAAAGCGCCCGGTGCGCATCCTGCCCCGGCTGCGCCGCCGGGTCGCGCTCCGATTGCCCGATGACAAACCCCAGAGGAGTCAGGTCCGGGACCAACCCAGCCGCAGTGACGCCGGATTGCGCGCCACCGCCTTCCCTCGCGGTCACCGTCGGTGCTGGAGAGTCGCCGTCTCCGCATCCCACCGCAAACACCGCGAGCGCCAACGCCGCCAGCGTAGCCGCTACCGCAGCGCCGCGACCTGGGCGATTAGCTCGGTCGCCTGTTCGGAATTGAGATGGTCGGTGTTGATACAGATGTCGTAGGTGCAAGGGAGGAGCCATCCTGTGTCGTAAACGCGATCGAAGTAGTCGACGCGTTCGTGGTCTGTCCGTTCCACGGTCTTCAGGGCGGTTTTTTGGTCCACGCCCATGCCGGCCATGATTCGCCGGGCGCGAAAATCTGGAGAGCCAGTGATGAACACTTTCACCGTATCCAATCGATTGCGAAGGATCACCTGCGCCGCGTGCCCCACGATGACAGCGTCGCCTCGGTCCGCGACGTCGCGAATCACATGTTCGAGGAACTTGCGGTAGTCACCGGAGGTGAAGAGCGGGTTGGTGGTCACCGGGATCGGGTCCGCCCAGGCGGCCGCTGGCATCGTGGGATTGCGCGCCAGCGCCTCGAGGATGCGGGTCATGAGGGAGGGCGTGTGCTCCGCTTCGCTAACCGTCTCGGTTGAAACGCCTGCCTCCGCCGCCGCATCCTGGATCACCTGGTAATCGATGTAAGTGAAGTTGAGGCGCGCGGCAACGCCCTGCGCGATCTCCTCCCCAGCGGTACCTACCTGGCGTGCAACTGAGATGATGCGGGTGTTCATAAGCAGGACCCTCCGGGCGCGAGTTGCCCGGATTGTAGAGGAAAGCGGTGAACAAACGTCGAGCGCCGCACGCTACCTTCGCTGCAAGCAACCGTGGGAGGGCGACGTGAGACCGCCCCCGGGGTGCCTTACGATTGGATGGGGCCCGCCACACCCTCGAATCGTTCGAGCAGGTAGGGGTCGAAGCGGGTCCCCGCCAGGCCGCGCATCACTTCGAAGGCATCCACCACGGGCATGGCGCGGCGGTAAGGTCGGTCGCTCGTCAGTGCATCGAACGCTTCGCACATGCCGATGATCTGCGCTTCGATCGGCACCTCGTCCCCCTCGAGCATCCCCGGGTACCCCTTGCCGTCGACGCGTTCGTGGTGGCAGCCAATCCACCACGCGGCCGCGCCTAGGCCAGGAATTTCGCTCAGGATGTCTCGGGCGTAGGTGGGGTGGAGTTGCATGCTCGCCATCTCCTCCATGCTCAGGATGTCGGGCTTGCTCAGCACCAGCGTCGGCACCCCAAGAGTCCCGACGTCCTGAAGCAGCGCCGCCACCCGCACAAGGTCCGCGCGCCGCTCGGTCATGTCGCAGGAGAGCGCCACCCGCCGGGCGAGTTCCCCCACCCTCCGGCCGGTGCCGGCGTCGCGAGCGTTGCGGCGGTCGATGAGATCGCTGATCACGCCGATGAAATCGAAAAGCTCCTCACGCTCCATGATTCCGCCGTAGTCGGGCGACATAAGGATGGTGGCCAGGTCGTTGTCGTAAAGGCCGAGCCAGAACTCATCACGCGAGGCGACCTCCGCCATCTTCTCGGCGAGGACCGGATCGAGCTCGCTCCCTGCCATATCTCGCACGAGCGCCGGGCCACGGCGGCGTACCAACAGCGGCGAACCTTCGGCCTCGATCATCGATTCCACGCGGTCTGCCAGGGCGACCACGCGGGCCACCAGTGGCAGTTCCTCCCCAGCCACGGAGCCGGGCAATCCGCTGCCATCCCAGCAATCGTGGTGGCTCGCTACGGCGCGGGCTACCGCTTCGCCGAGACCCAGCCTCCGCACGATCGTGGCACCGAGTTCGCAATGGGCGGCCAGCGCTTTCAGGACGTCGGCCCAGCCGCCAGCGGGCACGTTAGAAAGCAGTTCACTCGCTCGCGCTTTCCCGGAAATCACTCGCGAACCGCGCGCAGTCTCCATGCGCGCTCCCGGAGCTGCGCCGCCCATCCCCACGTCGTGGAGCAGGCAGCCGAAGAATATCGCCGCGGTCTCTGAGGTTTTGAGCTGCAGTTCGCTCGCCAGGTAGACCCCGATGTACGCCACGCGCTGGGCATGCCCCGGCCGTCGGCCCTCAGCAAGATCGAAGGCCCGGCTCAGCGCGACCAACACCGTCCCTCGACTCAGCCTCGGCACTCCCGAAAGGCCAGGATCGTCGTACAGCGTGGGGTCGAGGAAGTCAGCCTTGACGGTCCGAATCCGTGCCTTAGAAGCCATGCCACTGCTCTCCGCGCGGGTCGTACCGCTACGGGGAATATCGGCTTGCCTTCCTGCCATCCTCAGAGGACAAGCGGTTACTGGACCCAACAATGGCGAAGAGTCGTATGGCTGCCCCGGACTATGCGTCCTGATGATGAAGAAGCGCGCCCCGACGTTGCTGCCTAACGGGGCTCCGTGCCGTTGGTCAACCACGCTGGCCGGGCGTACACTGGCGTTGCTTGAGTCGCCCCGCGGGACGGCCCAGACTGGCGATTTCCAGACGACAGGTGGGTATGGATCGAACGCGCCTGAACCGCTTCATAAATCAGACACTGCAGGAGCTTCCGCTTGCGGAGGCTGCCGTTGTCGAGCCCTCTCAGTCGGTCCGCCAGGCCCTGACGCTCATGCGTGAAGGCGCGCGGTCCTCCGTCCTGACTATGTCCGCGGGCCGTGTCTCCGGGATCTTCACTGAACGGGACGTCCTGACGAAGTGTATGGGGGAAGAGTTCGACTGGGACCAGCCCCTGGAGAGCACGGTCCTCACACGGTCGCCGCGCACCATTGGGAGCACGGCTACCGTGGCCGAGGCAATCGCCACCATGCAGCAATACCATTACCGCACACTACCGGTGGTTGACGGCGAAAAGGTGGTGGGGCTCATACGCATGGGCGACCTCCTCACCCATCTCGCTGAAGCGTACCCGGAAGACATCCTGAATTTGCCTCCTCGCCCACACCAGGTGATGGAGAGACCAGAGGGTGGATAGCACAGGCCAATGACAACCGAGACGAGACTCCCCACCGAACACGCCGTCGAAGAGCTCGACCGCGTGACCATCCGCTTCGCCGGCGATTCCGGCGACGGCATGCAGCTCACGGGAACGCAGTTCACAAAGACGACGGCCGTTTTCGGCAACGACCTGGCCACGCTGCCGGACTATCCTGCCGAGATCCGCGCCCCTACCGGTTCCCTCCCAGGCGTCTCCGGCTTTCAGCTATCCTTTTCGAGCAGCGATATTCGCACCCCGGGCGACCAGCCGGACGTCCTCGTCGCGATGAACCCCGCCGCCCTGAAGACGAACGTCGGCGACCTCCGTACTGGGGGGCTCCTGATCGTCGACCGTGACGAGTTCAACGCCACCAACTTGAAGAAGGCGGCTTACGGGGCGAACCCCCTGGAAGACGGCTCGCTCGCCAAGTTCCAGCTTGTGCCCATCGATATCACCCGCCAGAACGAACTGGCACTTGAAGGTTCGAGCCTCAGCTCGAAGGACAAGTTCCGCTCGCGCAACTTTTACGCGCTCGGCCTCATCCTCTGGCTCTACGACCGCTCCATGGAGACCACGGTGCGATGGGCGAGCGAGCAGTTCAAGCGACGTCCCGAGGTCCTGGAAGCCAACCTCAAGGCACTTCGGGCAGGCTATAACTTCGGCGAGACTACTGAGCTCTTCCGCGTTCGTTACGAAGTTCCGCCCGCCCAGGTTGCGCCGGGCAAGTATCGCCACATCAGCGGCAACGAGGCGACGGCGCTCGGATTTATCGCTGCTTCCGTCCAAAGTGGGCTCCCGCTGTTCTACGGCAGCTATCCCATAACCCCGGCCTCGGACGTACTCCACGAGCTCTCCAAGCATAAGAACTTCGGGATCAAAACCTTCCAGGCGGAGGACGAGATTGCGGCGATCGGCGCGGCGATCGGAGCGTCCTATGCCGGCCACCTCGCGCTCACAGGCACAAGCGGCCCCGGACTCGCACTGAAGAGCGAAGCGCTGAACCTAGCCGTCATGACTGAACTGCCGATCGTCGTGATTAACGTGCAGCGCGCAGGCCCTTCGACCGGCATGCCCACCAAAACCGAGCAGTCGGACCTTTTGCAGGCAATGTTCGGACGCAATGGCGATTCGTCGGTGGCCATCATCGCCCCCGCCACGCCCTCCGAATGCTTCTTCATGGCCATCGAGGCCTTCCGCAT
>JBDSEP010000105.1:0-3366 GCA_039919985.1 Tepidiformaceae bacterium
CGCCCATTCGGCGGTGGAATCGGTGCTGCCGTTGTCGACCACGATGATCGTGCCATCGAAGTGCTCACGGACTTCTGCGATGACTCGGTGGATGCTTTCAGCCTCGTCGCGAGCGGGGATTATCAGCGTGGCGTTCATTGCACTCTCCTGAAGACCTCGACTCCGTCGCGGTCATAGACCCGCTCGAAGGTAGCACGCACCTCCAGCAGCGCAGACTCGTAACCTGTCGCGAGAGACTGGGCGCTGCGGTGGGTGTAGCGATCGACGACCACCCAATCGACTCGCGAGACGGCGTGGGGAAACTCCCAGGCGTTGGCGCGCTGAGAGAGGCGGGGGAGCAGGCTGGATTGCGCCGAGACCTCCTGCGTGGAGTCCAGAGGGATGAGTGCCAGACCCTCCGTCAGGGCCGCGAGATGCACCGGGGAGGGGCCGATCGGGCGGTCGGCGGTGGGCGAGAAGGGACTCAGGGCTATGAAACCGATGACTGCGGGCAACAGGATGCCGCCCAGAACGGCAGGCGCAGGCACTGACCGCATGGCGGTCACCGCTCCGAGCAGCCCGAAGATCAGTACGAGCGGGACAACTTCGGCGCTGTAGTGCAGCTCAAGGAAACGCTGGGACTGGTGTGAGGCCAGCAGCGCGACCGCCAACCCCGGCAGAACAAAGAGCAGCAGTCTCGGGCGCAACACGGCGAGCGGCGCCGAAACCCCGACGAACAGCGTCATGGTCCAGAGCTGGCTCGGGGCGACGAGATGCTGAGGGACGGCCCAGGGGTGCGTAAGCAGGCGAGGAATGAACAGCGACTGCTGCGTGGTATCCACGAGGTGGCCGTAGCGCTCAACGAGATCGCTCGGAGCCCCGCCGCGTACGAGGGGCATGATGACCACAACCGCAACGGCCGCGTAGACAAGCGCTACGCCGCCAGTGACGATCGCCTCGCGGTGGGCACCCTTGGTCCAGAGCAGGGCTGCCAAAGCGATTGCGACGAACGCCGCATCCTCCTTGAAGAGGAGCGTCGAAAGTGCGAGCGCGGAGGCGAGCCGGTAGCGCCCAGCGGCCACGGCCCACGCGGCGGTGAAAACCGGGAGCGCAACCATGACTTCAGGGTGGAAATCGAAATCGAGGGCGCGATGGAGGTATGGGTTAAGCAGGTAGGTAACCGCGACTGCGGCTGCCAGCACGGCGGGGAGTCCGAAGCGCCGAGCTGCCGCATAGAGGGGAATCGCAGCCGCCGAGGCTACGAGCGCCTGGGTCACGAGGAGCAGCGGTGGCCCCGCTCTCAGCCAATAGGCGGGAAGGAATAGGAGAAGCACTGGTTCCAAATGCTGGCCGGCGAAGTTGTAGCTGACGAAGGTCGTCTGGAACCAGTCTCCGCGCGAGGTATTCCAGATAATCTGATCGAAGAACGCCAGGTCGAAGGCATTCGTGCGGTAGTTGTCCCAGCGGTTGAGCGCGTTTGCTACGAAGGCGACCGCCGATAGGCAGGAGACGAGCGCGACGACAGCGGCCGCCCAGCCCAACTGCCCGAGGCGCGCTCGAGCGCTAGCTTGCGCGCGGCGCTCCGGGGAGGGGGATGTAGCGTCCGCGGCGACGTTCACGAGCGGGGCAGCGCGAGCGTCACAGCGCCCAGGCCGAGCCGCAACTGGCGCAGGCTGGTGGCGGCGTACCTTCGAGCATAGCTGCCCGCCACTTCTGATAACGAGGGCCGTTCCAGATCTCTTCCAGGGGCTGGTGAAAGGCGTTCCCGAGCACTATCCCGGAGTAGGGCGCGTCTGTGAAAGGGGAGATGCAGCAGGGCAGCACACTGCCGTTTGCGGTGATGTAGACCAGTGACCATGGCCTCCGACAGGCGCGCCACGGTGCCAGCGCCGCATCAGGCGCGACCTCCGGTGGGAGTGCCTCGGATGAGCCGCGAAGGGTAATACCGAGCTCGATGGCGCGAGCCTGGGCGGCCTCGAGGGCACGGTGTTCCACCTGGTCCAGGCGCCCATACAACGCCTGCTCGCTCGTCGCCAAACCGCGGCCAGAGTAGACAAGGCGCTGGAGGTAGACCTCGGTAATGCCCGCCTCGTGGGCGACCTCGATCAACGCGGGGAGCTCCACGATGTTGGTTTTCAGGCCGGTCATCCAGAGCGAGATACGAGGCGTGAAGCTGCCCAGCCGCTCCTTGGTTGCGCGCAGCGCCTTCACGTTCTGGATGATGCGGCCGAATCCATCGGCGCCGCGGACGAGGCGGTAGGTCTTGGGCGTCGCCGAATCGATCGAAACACGAACCTCGTCGACGCCACTGCGGGCCAGCTTTTCTAGCAATGCGCCGCGGAGAGTGAGGCCGTTGGTGTTGAAGAGGGCATAGGCGCCGCGCGATTTCACGAGTGCGATGATCTCGGGAAGGAGCGGGTTGAGCGTTGGCTCGCCGATGCCGTGAAGTACGACGCGGCGCACCTCGGGGAGCTGGTTCAGCACGTGCGCCGCCCACTCGGGAGTGAGGTCGGCGGATTCCTCGGGCATCCCCCAGGACTGGGGACAGGTGACGCATTTGAGGTTGCAGCGGTTGGTAACCTCAAGGTAGAGCTCATCCGGGGGGCGGGAGACGATGGTGGTACGGCGTTCGAGTGTGGGGCTTGTCACGCGTTGGCCTCCTCGGTGGTGCCGCTGTCGACGAGGCGGAAGTCGGGCTGGAAGTCCTCGTCATCGGCGCGCACGAACATACGCTGCACCTGCTTCACCATGTTCTGTCCAGGATAGCCGGGGACGATGAGGCGGATGGGGAAGCCGTGATTGGCGCTCAGGGGTGCGCCGTTCACGTGCGTGGCGAGAATCGCCCGATCGTCGTTCAGCCGCCGACGGTGCCAGGTGAAGCCGTACTGCTGGTTGTTGTCGTTTTTAATCGCCTGAAAGGCGACGGAGCCGGTGTCGCCGTGTTCCTTCGCCAGGGCAAGCACGTCGCGGACGCGCGGGCCGCGCCACGTTGGCCGCTGTGTCCAGCCACTCACGCACGCGATGCGCACGCGGTAGGTCTGGGTGGGGAGAGCGAGGATTTCCTCGTAGGTGAGGGAGAGCGGGTTATCGACTTCGCCGGCGACTTCGAGCCGGTAGTTGGCGATGTCCACGGGGTCGGCTTTGCCGAAGAGCGTTTCCACCGGGAAATCGCCGGGGCCGCCCTTCTCCTCCTCGGGAATGCGGCCGATGAAGAGTCCCTTCGCCTCCCAGGTGCGCAGCGCGGTGTTCTGGAAGCCGAGCGCGAGACCTGCACCAGCGGCGGCGAGTCCGGTGAGGGCCACACGTCGGGTGACGCGCCCGCGAGGCTGCTCTTCGTAGGGCGCCAGCTTTTGGGGTGCCGGGATGCTTCGCGCGGGGGTCGCGCGG
>JBDSEP010000294.1:0-4438 GCA_039919985.1 Tepidiformaceae bacterium
CTCGTGGGGGGCTGTCATCGTAGGTCCGCGTTGAGTTCGTAGATGTAGCGCAGGCCGTTGAGGGTGAGGTCGCCGTCGATGAAATCGATGCAGGTGGTGGCCTCGGCGATCTCGCGGGCGAGGCCCCGGTGGCGATGACCTTAACGTCGCCGGTGAGTTCGGCCTTGAAGCGGGCGACGATGCCCTCGACGAGCCCCACGTAGCCGAAGAAGATTCCGGATTGCATGGCGTGGATGGTGTTTTTGCCGATAGCCACGGGCGGGCGTTCGAGTTGCACGCGGTAGAGCATGGCGGCGCGGCTGAAGAGCGCCTCGCTGGCGATACCGATGCCCGGTGCTATTGCGCCGCCGAGGTAGTCGCCGGCTTCGTTGACTGCATCGAAGACGGTGGCAGTGCCGAAATCGACGACGATGACGGGAGCACCGTACTGCTTGATCGCGGCGACGGCGTCGATGATGCGGTCTGCGCCAAGCTGCTTCGGGTTGTCGTAGAGGATGCGCACCCCGGTTCGGAGCCCCTGTCCGACGACCATCGGTTCCATGGAGAAGTACTTTCGACAAACGGTTTCGAAAGTGGGGATGAGGGGAGGAACGTCGCAGCCGATGATGCAGTCATCGATCTGATCCGTGGAGATGTTGCCGGTTGCGAGGAGACTGAGGATGAGCACTCCGTACTCGTCCGGGAGCTTCTCCTGCTCGACTCCGATGCGCCAGGTCTGTTTCAGGGCTTCGCCGTCGAAGAGACCGAGGTGGATGGAGGTGTTGCCGATATCGAGGGCGAGGAGCAATGCATACCGCCGGGCGTGGGGCCGTAGGTGGTCCCCGTGCGGGAACCAGAATACACCGGATTCGAACCGAACGAACTGCACAAGGCTCAAGCGGCATCGGGTACAATCGGCGCAGAATGGGCGAACTGCGAGTAGTCGTGTCGGGCTCGGGGAAGATGGGGCGCCAGGTGGCGGAGGCGCTTGCCGCGGCGGAGGGGATGCACGCGGTTGCGTTCCTCGATGCGCAGGCAACCACCGGCAAGATCGAGCACCTTCCGGTGTTCACCGACCCTGAGGCGTGCTTCCTCGAGAAGGAGCCGGATGTCGTCATCGATTTCACGAACGCTGCGTGGACACCTGTGCTGGCGGAAGCCGCCCTGGCCCGCAAGGTGCGGATGGTGATCGGCACCACGGGACTCAGCGAGCAGTTCATGAGGTGGGTGGAGAAGGCGGCCGCCGCGGAGAAGACCGGGGTGGTGGTGGCAGCGAACTTTGCCATCGGGGCGGTGCTCATGATGCACTTCGCGAAGCAGGCGGCGCGCTTCTTCGATAACGCGGAGATTATCGAACTGCACCACGACCAGAAGGTGGATTCGCCGAGCGGGACGGCGAAGATGACGGCGGAGTTGATGCGAGCGGCGCGTGAGCAGAGCTTCACCCACCCGGTTTCGGAGAAGGAGCCGCTGCCCGGCGCACGGGGTGCGGAATCGGGCGGCGTGGCGATCCACTCGGTACGGCTACCTGGCCTGGTGGCGCACCAGGAGGTGATCTTCGGCGGGCTGGGCCAGACGCTAACCATTCGGCACGACACAACGGGACGAGACTCGTTCATGCCGGGCGTCATCCTGGCGACCCGTGAAGTAGCGAACCTCAAGGGTCTAGTTGTCGGGCTAGACGCGCTGTTTGGGCTGACGTAGGGCGGTCTGACTTTCGTTAGCCAGCGGAAAGCACGGCCACGCCGAGGAGCGCGATAGCCCCGCCGAGGCCGCGGAGCGGGGCAATCGGTTCGCGGGAGATGATGGTGGCGAGGGCGACAGTGGCGATGGGATAGAGCGAGCCGAGTACAGAGACCACAGCGAGGTCACCCTTTGTGGCGGCTATCACGAAAAGGACATTAGCGCCGGTATCGAGAATGCCGGTAAACGCGAGCAGCGGTAGTGCCGGGCGAGTGATCTGCAGCGAGGAGTGCCCTGCGCCGGCGAGGGCGAGGATGGTGGCAATCGCCCCTACGCGAACACCGCCGACCACCCAGAGCGACGAGCCGCCGGTGCCGCTGCCCTTATCGACGAAGACGTAGAAGAGGCCGAAGCCGAGCGCAGCGGCGAGTCCCAGGAGAACCGCGGACCGCAGACCGGTGGCACCGGGAGCCGCATCGCGCTGAGGGAGGGCAATCGTGGCGACGCCGGCGAGGCAGAGCGCGAAACCGACGAACTGCACGCTGGAAGGCGGGTGGCCGGCGAACAGCCTCACGGCTAGCGGGACCGCCGCCGCGCAGGCAGCGATGGGTGCGACAACCGCCATCGCACCACCCGAGAGGCCGCGATAGAAGATGGCGAGCGCAGCGCCGGTGCCAACGCCTGCCGCGACTCCCCAGGCAACGCCCTGGAGGGTCGGCGACTCGCGAGCGAGGAGGAGGATGGCGAGCAGTACGAGCGCGCCGGCCACCTGGCTCCAGAGGGCGACGGCAACCGGCGGCAAGCGGCGGGATTGGACGCCGCCGAGGTAATCGGCGCTCCCCCAGGAGAGTGCTGAGACGAGGGCGAGTAGGAGCGCCACCCGCGAGCCTCAGGACTCGCGGGCGGTTGGGCTACTCGTCATCGAGGTCGCCGGGTTCTCCCTCTTCGGCTTCGCCCTCGCCTTCGGTTAGGATTTCGCCGGTCTCCTCATCGAGCTCGAGGGCGAGCCGCAGGTTCCCGTTTGGAGCGACTCCGCGGGTGGTGCCGGTTGCGGCCGGGGCGGTGCCGTTTGCGCTGGCAGCACCGTTCATGGCGTCCATGGCGGCATCGCGAGGGGCGCGTTCAGGTTCATCGGCCATGGTGAAAGCAGCGATGCTTGCGACCTGGTCGCCAGCATTCACGTCGATCACCTTCACGCCCTGGGTGACGCGCCCGATGAGACTGATCGACTTGGTGCGGGTGCGAACGACGATGCCCTCGCGGGTGACGAGCATCACCTCGAGCGAGTCACTGTCGGAGACCATGCGACAGGCGGCGACCTTCCCGGTGCGGTCGGTGATGTTGAGAGTCTTTACGCCTTGCCCACCGCGGCCCTGGACGGGGTATTCGTCCACCCTGGTGCGCTTGCCAGAGCCGGTTTCGGAAATGATCAGCAGTTGGTCGCCGTCGTCCAAAGTTTCGACGCCCACGACGTAGCCGCCGTTGGGCAGGCGCATGCCGCGCACACCGCCGCTGGTGCGGCTGGCCGAGCGCAGGTCATCGATCTTGAAGCGGATCGCCTGGCCCTCGCTGGAAACAAGGATGACGTTGGTAGCGTCGGTTGCCACGCGGGCGGCGATGAGTTGGTCGCCGGGAGGCAAGCCCATCGCGATTTTTCCGTTGCGCCGGACCTCTTCGAACTCACGCAGCGGAGTCTTCTTGATCTCACCGAGGCGCGTGGCGAGCAGGATATAGGCGGGACCGTAGTCCTTGATGACAAGGATGGTGGTGACGCGTTCTCCGGTATCAACCTCGATGAGGTTCTGCACGGGCAGACCCTTGGCCTGCTTCTTGGTATCCGGGATGTCGTAACCGCGAAGGTGGTAGACCTTTCCACGGTCGGTGAAGAAGAGGAGGTTGTCGTGGGTATCGCAGACCACGAGCTTCATGACGGCGTCTTCTTCGCGGGTGGGGGCACCCTTCGCGCCTTTGCCGCCGCGGCGCTGCGCGCGGAACTCTTCGAGCGGCATGCGCTTGATGTAGTTGCGGATGCTGAGGGTGATGACGCTGTCCTGGTGGGCGACGAGATCTTCTTCCTTGAAGTCTTCGGCGTCAGCCTCGACGATCTCGGTTCGGCGAGGATCCTTGTCGCCGTACTTCTTCTTCATCTCGGTCATGTCATCGCGGATGAGGAGATCAATCTTGTGGGGATTGGCGAGGAGGTCTTCGAACTCCTCGATCTTCTTCTTAAGGGCGTCGTGCTCATCGAGGAGGGCCTGGCGCTCGAGGGCGGCGAGGCGGCGGAGCTGCATATCGAGGATGGCGCGGGCCTGCACCTCGGTGAAAGTGAAGGGGTTGGCGGTGGCCAGTCGCTGCAGCGCCGCGGGACTGTTCGCGGGGAGGCGAGTGGCGACGACCGTGCCGGTGCCCTGGAGAAGTTCGAGCGCATTGGTCGCTGACTCGGAGGCGCGGATGGTGGCGATGACAGCGTCGAGCTGCTCGATGGCGCGGAGTAGGCCCTGGAGCACGTGCTCACGCTCGCGGGCCTTTTCGAGCTGGAATTCGGTGCGGCGCTTGATCACCTGGTGGCGGTGGGCGATGAAGATTTCGAGGGCGCGCTTGAGGCCGATGCGCCGCGGGGCTCCATCCACAATCGCCATCATGTTTACCGAGAAGGTGGAGCGCATCGCGGTGTGCTTATAGAGGAGGTTCTTGATCTGGGCGGTCGAGCCTTCGCGCTTCAGTTCGATGACGATGCGCATCCCGGTACGGTCGCTCTCATCGCGCAGGTCGGCGA
>JBDSEP010000297.1:0-2894 GCA_039919985.1 Tepidiformaceae bacterium
CCGCCTACGCCTTCGTCGACCTCATCCAACACCTCGAGGCGGGCCTCGCTGGCGTTTCCGAGGACGGTCGTGAGGGCGAGAAGGAAGCGCGAGGTCTCGCCGCCGCTGGCGACTGCTGAGAGAGGTCGTGGCGATTCTCCCTCGTTGAAGGAGGCGAGGAATTCCACGCGGTCGATTCCGGTTTCATTGAAGGCACGAGGATGGGCCTCGCCTTCGCCGGCAAGGGGACTGGAGGTGAGCACGATTTCGTAGTCCGGGAGCGAGGCGGGCGGTCCGTCGGCGTCATCCTCGCAGGCGAAGCCGACGGAGAGCGCGGCGGCACCCATACCGAGATGTTCGAGTTCGGCGGCTATAGCCCGCACGAGATCGCCAGCGCGGGCTCTTCGCTGGCGAGAGAGATCGGAGGCGGCGGCGGCAAGTTCGGCGAGGAGGGTAGCCTGCCGGGCCTCCAACGCCTCGTGCGAGAACTCGGCGCTCGTGAGGCGGGCGAGGCGCTCAGTGCTCGCCTCCCCGTAGGCGAGCACATCGGAGAGGGACTCACCGTACTTGCGGCAGAGGCGCGCGATGCGGTCGAGACGCTCCTGGGTGACGGCGAGGCGCTCAGGGTCCTCCTCGATCGCCTCGCGATAGCGCCGGAGTTCGCGAGCGAGGTCACTAACGGTGGCTTCGATGGTTTCGCCGAGGGCCGCCATCCCGGCGGCCGAGGGGTCTCGCGTACCCACTTCGCGGACGGCGGCGACTGCCTCGCCCCATGCCGCACCGTTGAGCGCTTCGAGGGCGCGCGAGGCGTCTTCGATCAAGCGGCGGGCGCCACCGAGGCGGGCCTGTTCCACGCGAAGCGCCTCGTCCTCGCCCTCCTGCAGGGCGGCGGCCGCGATCTCTTCCGTTTCGAAGCGGAGCTGATCGACGAGACGCTCCCGCTCGCGGGCGTCGCTTGCGAGCGTGCGGATTTCGCGGCGAACGTCGCGCAGGGCTCGCACGAGCTGGCCAATCGCTTCACGCGTGGGGCCGAGAGCGGCGAAGGTGTCGAGTACGCTGAGCTGGACCGAGGGCCGGAGGATGGCGAGCTGTTCGGATTGACCGTGGATGTCGATTAGCCCGTCTGCGAGGGCGCGCAGCTGGTCCACGGATGCGGGTTCGCCATCGATTCGAGCAGAGGCGCGACCGCTGTTAGCGATGGTGCGTTCGACGGTGCGCGTTTGCTCACCGAATCGCAGCGTGGCCGTCACGGTGGCCCGCTCCGCGCCGGTGGCGATGACTTCGCGGCCGCGGCGTCCGCCGAAGAGGAAGCTGAGGGCATCGACGACGAGCGACTTTCCGGCGCCGGTCTCGCCCGTGAATACGTTGAGGCCCGGCCCGGGCTCGATGAGGACCGAGCGTGCGACGGCGAAGTCAGTTATCTGGACTCGTTCAAGCACGCTGCTGGTTCATTGTGCTGGACATCTGGAACTCGAGCTTTTCCGCCAAATCCGAGTAGAAAGAGGAGGGCTCGCGGAAGCGAACAAAGCGCGTGGTGTGTTCGCTGGCGCGGACGCTGACGCGCACGCCGGTGCTGACGGGTACGTCTTCCTGGCCATCGACGCTCACGATGGCGCCGTGGTCTGAGGTGACCTCGATATCGACGACGGAATCAGGCTGAAGGACGAGGGAGCGGCCCATGGCGAGGTGGGCGGAGACGGGAGTCATGACCAGGTGGTGCTCACTGGGAGCGAGAATTGGGCCGCCGGCGGCAAGCGAGTAGCCCGTGCTGCCGGTTGGCGTGGAGACGATAATGCCGTCGCAGCGGTAGAGCGCGAGACGCGCGCGATCGACTTTCACGTCCACGTAGATGGGGCGGCCGGGGGAGCGGCGGCTGATGACGATATCGTTCAATCCGTCGTAGCCGACGACGGGAGCCTGGCCGTCCGTGATTTCACCGCGCACCATCATGCGCTCTTCGAGCCGCCAGTCTTCGGCGACGATGCGCTCGACGTGGTTAAAGCAGTCGCGGGGGCTCATATCGGTGAGGAACCCGAGGCGGCCCATGTTGACGCCGAGAATGGGGACGCGGTGGGGGACGGTAATACGGGCGGCGCGCAGGACGGTGCCATCTCCGCCGATGCAGATGACCAGACTGGCAGTCTCAATGCCGCAGCCGCTTATGTCGCCCCATGCGTCTGCAACGATCGCGTCCACGCCCTGGCGGCCGAGTTCGAGCGACAGCTGGTTGGCGAACACGGCGGCACCCTCGCTGGAGGGGTGGTGGACGATGATCGCACGCTTCAGCATGGGTGGCTGGCGGTTGGCGAGGTGAGGTGCACAAGGAACTCCAGGTTGCCATCGCCTCCGCGAATCGGCGAATCCATGATGCCACAGATCCGCCAACCCTCGCCCGCGGCCCACGCGACAAACGCGTCGCAAACCTGTTGGTGGACGGCAGCATCTTTAATCACGCCGCCGCGGGGGACGGCGGCCGGCCCGGCTTCGAACTGCGGCTTGAGGAGCACTACCCCCGGCGTTCCCGGCGCGAGCCTGCGCGCCACCGCCGGGAGCACCTTTCGCAGCGATATGAAGGAGAGGTCGGCCACGAAGAATCCGATCTCTCCCACCTCGGGCAAATTTCGCGCGTTGGTGCCCTCCATGAGAGTAACGCGGGAATCGGCGCGCAGCCGGGCGTGAAGTTGGGAGCGGCCGACATCGACGGCGAGCACTGTTGCGGCGCCGCGCTGGAGGAGGCAGTCTGTGAAGCCGCCCGTCGATGCGCCGAGGTCCATGCACGCCAAAGCGCCGACGTCCAGGCCGAAGTGTTCGAGGGCGGCATCGAGCTTCAGCCCGCCGCGACTGACGAAGCGCTCCTGCTCGGTGACGACGATGGGGGCGTCTTCAGGCAGCATGGTTGCGGGCTTTACAAGGGT
>JBDSEP010000207.1:0-21848 GCA_039919985.1 Tepidiformaceae bacterium
AGTCCGAACATCTCCTTGAGCAACGGCTCCTGGGCGATGGGCAGCGTGGTTAACGTTCCGCCGAGCCCCTCGTTGCGCGCGGCCAGCAGGATGTTCCACACGAAGGGGTAGATGGACGCCCCTGGCACCACGCCAATCCGGTCGAGATACTGGTCGACTGCTGCTACCACGCGGAGGTCAATGCAAACCAGGATGATCACGGGCGCATCAGCTAGCGTGTCGGTGAGCACTCGGGGCGCGGGCGTCTCCTCGATCGTTTCGGCGCTCACCGCGCTCGGCGTGTAGGGGTTCCACGGCCCCTCGCCGGCCTTGCCTTGTGCTGCGTAGCGCTTAGCCGCGGGCTCGGCCAGTTCTCCAAGCCGCTTCTTGGCCGCCTCGTCGCGAACAATGATGACGTGCCAGCCCTGGCGGTTGCCGCCGTTCGGGGCGAAGCGAGCGTTGGCGAGGATCTTCTGAAGAGTTTCGTCGGTGACGGCCGCGTCGGTGAACTCACGCGCCGCAAACGTCGTGCGCATGACGTCGTACAGTTCCAAGAAACGCCTCCTGGCGAGCCTGGGGGTTAAGGTCGAGGGCTGCCGCGAAAGACTAGCCCAGCGCGGCTCGCCGGTCGAGATCGATGGCTTAGCGTCCGCCAGCCCACCACCGGCGTCGTCACCCCCCCGATATGGTTACACCACCCCTTTGTGGACTGCGCACGTAACGAGTTTCGTCCGTACCCTGTCCATGATTCTGCTCAAAATTCCGACTGGACTTGCATCGGGATCCGCTCGGAGGTGCTGGCCGCCGGGGGAGCGGACGGCGGGCACGCCATCGTCCCTTTTCGCCGCGAAGCTAACGGGGCGCTTGAAGCCGCCGACACTTTCCCAAGCGGTGACAACGGTACGGTGCAGGCGCGTCTAGGGGCACAGGGCTCGGTGACCTTGAACGGAAAAGGGAACTTCCTGCTCGTCGTCAACCCCGGAAGCTACAACGTGACCGTCTTTCGAGTGGCCGCGGACGCGACGCTGACAGTCGCCGACCTCGAAGGCTCTGGGGGCGACATGCCAGAGAGTGTGACCATCAACGGCGACCTCGTTTACGTACTGAACGCAGGGAGGCTTACCTGACACCGTCGTCGCGCCGGTCGCTCGACGCAGTTGAGGCCGATCGTGGTGCGATTCCTATAGACGCCCTGGTGGCGCTCGGGTCTCGAAGCTGGACCCCTCCTGAAGCTGGGCGGGTCTTGACCCGTCCAACTTCGCAGGCGGATCGCCCGGGGAGCAGGACGATTCTCGCACCAACCGTCGCCGGCGATGACGCTCGACCTCAGTGCGGGGAAGAGAATCCCTCTCGCGTGCTGCTCTTGCAGAGGCGGCCGGTTGGTCCACATGCGAGCGGACTATGGGCGCCTTTCCGCCGCAGAGCCGGGCTCCGATGACGGTCACAGTTGCACTCCCGTGGAGCGCTCATGAGTAGTCCCCATCCATCGCCGAATGAAGATCTCACACCCGAACACCAACGCTTCAAGGATGACCGCCGATGGGGCGCCCTGGCGGCGCTGGGGGCCTTATCTGGCCGACCGGCAATGGAGCACAGCCCGCGAAGATTACTCTCCCAATGTTTGCGGTAGAACATCTGGTGCTTCGTCAGGAATGAAGCCATCGCCTCTGCACCTCCTATCGTTTTCCCCGGGCGAGCCTAGCAAGTTATAGTGTTGACGGATCTTTTAACACAGAGGAACGCCATGTCGGTGATCGACGAGTTTGTTCACGCCGGTGCTGCCTACGCAGATTCGTTCAGTAAGGGTCGTCTCCCAATGCCTCCGGCCAGGAAGGCGGCGATTGTGGTGTGCATGGATGCGCGGATCGACCCCGCACGGCTACTCGGGTTAGAAGAAGGGGACGCGCACGTCATTCGCAACGCCGGCGGGCGCGTGAGCGAGGCTCTCCGCAGCCTCGCGATCAGCCAACTGTTGCTGGGCACGGAGGCGGTCGCTGTGATCCACCACACCGACTGCGGGATGCTGACCTTCAACGATGCTTCCATTCGAAAGCAGCTCCGCGAGAGCCTTAACGCTGATGCGGATGACATCGCGTTTCTGCCTTTTACGAATGTCGAAGAGTCGGTGCGGGCGGATCTGGAGGCCTACCGTCGGTCTTCTCTTGTGCGCCACGACATCTCGGTCCGAGGTTTCATTTACGACGTGACGACGGGCGGGTTGCGAGAGGTGGATAGCTGAAGTGGTCAAAGGCGTGACCGAACGCAACCAACGGATTCGTCGACCTTCTGTTGTTGGCGGCAGCTGCTAGCCGGGTTTTCACGCGCGACTCGAACAATCATGCAATCGGCGCTGTTCCCCGCCTCGGACGAGAAAAGCGGGGCGTCGAACGTTCGGTTCCCCTCAGACGTCGGCAAGTGCCTGTGCCGCATCGAGCAACCTTTGAGTAGCGAGATGGTGGGCGCCCGTGGTCAACAGATTCGTTCCCCACTCTTCGACAATGCGCCCTTCGTCCATTACCACGATCCGGTCGCAGATTGAACGTGCAAGCGCGATATCGTGAGTGATATAGAGGAACGCGACCTGGCGTTGTTTCCGCAGTCGTTCCATCAACTGAACCAGCTCTCGGCGAAGGTCAGCGTCCATCATCGACGTTGGCTCATCGGCGACTATCAGAGCGGGCGAAAGCACAATCGCTCGGGCAAAGGCGACTCGCTGGCGTTCACCGCCCGAGAGCTCGTGAGGATATCGGCCCAGGAAACGCGAGACTGGGTGCAGACCTACGGCTGCCAGTGCCTCGCGAACGCGATCTGCGCGCCCGTTGGACTGCGGATCCCCGTGAATAACGAGGGGTTCTGAGACCAGGTCACGGACTGGCATGCGGGGCGCGAGCGACCCGTACGGGTCCTGCCCTACCAGTTGCAAGTCCCTTCGAGCATCGCGCTGGAGACGGCCCGTCAAACCGAGGATGTCGACGCCCTTGAACAGAACTCGGCCGGCATCTGGTTTCGTCAATCCCGTAATGACATTGGCGAGAGTCGTCTTGCCGGTCCCGCTACGTCCGATTAGTCCAACGATTTCACCCTGCCGCACGCATAATTCTACTCCGCGAAGCACGTTTCCGGGAGCTCTTCCCCGTCCCGTCGGGAACGCCTTCCACAGCTCCGAAATCTCGAGAAGCGGCTGGCCCGGAGCCGTCTGCTCCCCTTCCCAAAGCCGTCCGTTCGAAGCGGCGACCGGGCCAGGGGCCTCCAACTTTGGACCAATGGCTGCGACTTCGCGTCCTTCGCTGAGCTCGACAATCCGTGCGGAGCGCATCAGCAGTGCAGGTCTGTCGTGGCTGATGACGATCATCGCCGCTCCAGAGCGTTCTCGGATTTCCGAGAGTAGCGCCAATATTTCCACTTGCGCGACAACGTCGAGTCCAGACGTCGGTTCGTCTGCAACGATCAGTCGTGGCTCGTTTGCAATGGCCATCGCGACCGCCACTCGTTGGCGCATCCCTCCGCTGAGTTGGTGCGGAAACGCGGCCGTGCGCTCCGCAGCAATGCCAACGTTCGCAAGCAATTCCCGCGCACGACGACGAGCAGCCGAGTGTCTCATCGGCTGATGGACAAGCACCGCTTCAGCCACCTGGTCCAACACAGGCACGACTGGATTAAGAGCGTTCATCGCAGCCTGAGGCACCAGTGCAACAACTCTCCCACGAATATCTTGAAGCTCCTCGGACGAGAGGTACGCGAGGTCGAACCCATCAACCAAAACCCGCCCCGTGATGGTTCGCCCAGGGGCACGAAGCATCCCGAGAATGGCCGCGGCGAGAGTGCTCTTGCCGCTTCCGGATGGACCGACCAGCACCAACAAGTCGCCCCGCTCCACCGTGATGCTCAACGCATCCAAAGCGAGGACGTGATCTTTGCCGCCATAGCCGACCGTCAGATTTTCAATTTGGAGCAACGGCGTGTTGACGTCAGGCTCCGGTGAACGACTTCCCATCCGTCGGCGACCGCTCTTAAGCCGCCAATAACCCGCGCCCAGCCGGCGGTCCGTTCGCTCTTCCAGCCCAAATCCGATGAAGGCGAAGGCAACGACCGTCAGGCCGATGCACAGACCGGGCGGTACGACCCACCAAAGCCATGCATCTGAGACGGACGCGCCGCGCGCATTCGCGTAGAACAGGATGTTCCCCCAGCTTCGCGATGTCGGGTCTCCGAGGCCAAGGAAGCTCAGCGACGACTCAAAGACCACGGCCACCGAAACGGCGCGGACGAATTGAGCGACTACGACCGGCAAAGCCCCTGGCAGTACGTGGCTCAGAAGCAGATGAAGCGGTCCGGCGCCCATCGAGCGAGCGGCGTCCACTGGTCCGAGCCGGGAAATGGCTATGGCCTGTGACCGGATTTCCCTCGTCGCGCGGGGCGAGAGGATAAGGCCCGTAATGACTGTCAAGGCGGCACGGCCAGGGTTAAAGAATGTGCTCAGCACCAGCAGAAGCGGGAGCAGCGGCACAGCCAAGACAAGATCCACCGTCCGCATAAGGATGGCGTCCAACCAGCCTCGGAACAATCCCGCTGCTAGGCCCGCGACGCTCGCCGTCAGCGTTGCCACCACCGCGGCACCGATACCGACACCGAGCGACACTCTGGCTCCGAAAATCAGTTGGCTGAGCAGGTCTTGACCGAGGTCGTCCGTGCCCAGCAAGTGGTCCAGCGAGGGCTCTGAAAAAGGTGGAGCGACCTGGCTGTCGGCGTCGAAGGGCGCAAATAGGGGAGCGCCAAGCGCCGCGAGCAGGAGCACGGCCAGCAAAGCGGCGCCAATGGCTGTCAGGACCTTCGCCGCGCGAGGCGCGGGTCCAGCGGGGAAGGGGGACCTGTCGTTCATCGCCAGGCTCACTCTCGCTCCTCACGGGCACGTGGGTCGAACCGCTCATAGAGGAGGTCAGAGACCCAGTTCGCCGCTATGACGGTGACCGTAAACAGCAGAAACGCTCCCTGAAGCAACGGGTAGTCTCGGGCGCGGATCGCGTCGAACACGAGCCTCCCCACTCCCGGATACGCGAACACCGTTTCTACCACGACCACGCCGCCGGCGAGGGCCCCAAGCGTCAAAGTAAAACTCGTAAGGACCGGCAACATCGAGGCACGCAGCGCGTGGCGGAAGAGCACAGCGCGCGTCGATAAGCCCTTCGCCTGGGCGGTTTGAATGTAATCCTCACCGAGACTGGACGTGACTGCTCCTCGCGCGACCAAGAACGGCTGGCCCACCGTTGCCAAGACGATCGCCGTCATCGGCATGACCAGTCGCTTGCCCACCTCTCCTACGACGTTCAATCCCTCGGCACCGCCCGCCGGGAAAGCGCCGAACGACGGGAGCCAGCCCAGTTCGAGCGAGAACACGGCGACCAAAAGCATGCCCACCCAGAACGCCGGCATCGCATCAGCCAACAGTATCCCCGCCATGACACTGGTTTCCTTGGGGCGGCCGCGGTTCCACGCCGCGATAGCGCCCAGCGCCGTGCCTGTCACAACGCTTAGGACCGCGGCCGGTAGGGCGAGGAGCAGGGTCCACCCCACTCGCTCGGCAAGCAATCCGCTCACCGGCGTCCCGTACCGGATGGAGTTGCCGAGGTCCGCCGTGGCGATCCCGCGAAGGTAGTCGAAATACTGCACCGGAAGCGGTGCGTCGAGGCCGAATTCCTTGCTCGCTGCTTTCCGCTGCGCCGCGCTGAGCGTTGCCACATCGTCGCCAAGGATGTAATCGAGAGGATCTCCTGGGGCCAAACGGGGGAGAGCAAAGTTGAGGGTGAGGGCCGCCCAGACGGTGATCGCAAGCGGGAACGCCCTCGCGGCGATGGTTTGGGCGTTCACGGACCGGGATCGCGGACAATGACCCCCTGCCGCGATTCTGACGACAGGAATGACCACTTGTTCACGATCCCGTATCCGGCGCTCTCCACCCATTTGTCGAACGCTCCCCGGCGGAACGCCCAGTGTTCTTCCGGGTAGTACAACGCGAAGCTCGTGGGCCTCTGGTTGAAGAGGGTTTGCATCCGAAACAGTACGTCCAATCTGGCGTCCTTGCCCGAGCTAGCAATGTATTCCTTCGTCAGCGCGTCCATTTCGGGATACGGAAGCCCTTTCTTCCAGAGGTAGCCTGACCCCTGAGAGACGACGAACTGGTCGGGGTCAGCAACGCCGTGCGGCCCGATCTCCGCGAGATACAACTCGAATTCACGCGAGCCGAAAAGCTTCGTGATGGCGGTTTGATCCTCGCTCTCCACAGCAAGGGACACGCCAGCGGAGGCGAACTGGCGAGCTAATAACTCCGCTATCCGCAACTGTGCGGGCTCAGTCGCCGCCACCTTCAACGTGAACGCCAGCTTGCGGCCAGTTGGCGACTCACGAATGCCATCCCCATCCCGATCTACCAGCCCCGCTTCGGACAGCATTATCCCGGCCCGTTGCCGGTCGAACGAAGCCGAGTTCTTCGGGTTAGTCCAGGGAGAGTCCGGGTGCGGGTAGCCGTGACTGGCAGCCCGTCCCCGCCCGAGGAGAACCGTATCCACGAGGGCCTGGCGGTCGATTGCCAGTGAGAGCGCGAGCCGGACAGAGGGGTCGTTCAGTGGCGCCCGTTCATAGTTGATCCGCAATTCAACAATCGAGAGGGCCTGCGTCCTCACCACCTTGATCTCCGCCGAACGCTGGAACTGCTTGAGCAACTCAGGTGGTAAAGGGCGAGCGGACGCGTCGATCTCGCCCGTACGCAACGCCACGAACATCGTTGACTGGTCGGGAATCACGGGGAACACCAGTTCATCCACCGTTGGGGCTCCCATGAAATAGTTACGGTTTGCCTCAAACCGGTACCGCTGCCCCGCGGAGTACCCGACGAGCTTGTAGGGGCCTGTGCCAATCGGCATTGCGCTGAAGTTTCGCGGCTCTGTTACCCCCTGCCAAATGTGCTTCGGCAGGATTGGGAGGTCTGCCATGGTGACGTCGCGAAGGGTGGGGCAGGGAGTCGCGCAGCGGAAGCGAAGTCGATAGTCGGCGAGGGCCTCGACTTCGTCGATCCGCGGCACTTCGCTCACGTGGTGCGTGTAACGGTTGGCTGGCCCATCCCGGAAGTACTCGAAGGTGAATTTCACGTCCGCCGCGGTGAACGCCTCTCCGTCCTGCCACTTGACGCCGCGCCTCAGCGTTACGTCCCACGTTTCCGCATCCACAGCGGTGGCTGTGTCCGCCAGCCATGGGCGCGGCGAATCCACGTAGGGAGACGGGGCGAACAACTTGTCGTACACCAGTTCCACCAAAAAATCGAAGCGCGCATCGCTGGTGTAAATGTTCAGTGGGCCGGCGTCTTGCGCGACGCCAATGATGAGGCGCGCAGTGTGTCCGGCGCCCGGCGGAGTTCCGGGTTCGACGGAACTGTCGCAGCCAGAGGCCACTAAGGCCGCCAGCAGGATCCCGACGGCGATACCGGCACCCGCCGGGGCCTTACAACGTCTCATTCGCGAGTTGCAGATGCTGCAAGGTATAAAATTCCAGGTTCGCGCGGCACCGCTCATCGATCGCCTCGCAAACCCAACTCCAATGCAGCGACACCCAGTCACCCGGCTTTACGTCGTCTGCGAAACCGTGTCCGGCGAGTTGCCTGGTCACGCGCTGCTGCTCTGACGCCCCCAGGCAGAGCGCGCCATCGACCATTGCTAGAGGCTGCCTCGCGACAACCAATGAACTCGCATCCCCCGAAACCACTTGGCCCCAGCTGATTCGGCACTCGTCCATCGTCTCCAACGAATGGCCCAGCTCGCCTGCGCGGGTGTGCACGTCAAATACGTGAAAGTTGTGGTGCGGTCGCGCCCCGCGCGGCGCCTTGCCAGCAACCAGATCGAGCACTTTAGGGCTGAGGTTCTTCGCGAAGCGCTCTCGCAGCGAGGCGTAAAGTCCTGCCACCTCGACCCGCTCGAGCAGTTCGTTGCCGAGCCAATACGCTTCCACGACCCGCGCGTCGAACGGATCGGTGATTCCGTTTTCACGCGCAATGAGCGCGAGATAAGGCAATGCGCCGGTGAATTTGCGCAGCGCTGGCAGCGCTCCCGAGCGGCCCTCGCCGGTGACGGCATGTTCGAGAATGGCGTTGCTGTCGTCTCCACCGCAGTACTGAAGCCGGTTTGGCATGAAGGCGTAGTGGACGAACCGCCGCGTCCCCTCTAAGGTGGGCCGCTCGATAGTAAGGTGACTCATCGTTCGCCCCCTCTCACTGGGAGCACGGGCTCGTCTTCGAACATCAGATCCATCTCCGCCAGGAACTCCAGGATCTCCTTCGCTTCTTCCTCGGAGACCTGTTGAATCACCGCCCCAGCATAGACGACGACGTAGTCCCCGGGCCGCAGACCCTCGATGCCGAACCCGTCCACCCAGGTAGGACGTTCGTCGATAAGCACTTCGATCCGGTCGCCCTCAACGCAGAGGACCTTCCGCGGGATTGCCTGGCACATCCTTAGCTCCTGTTCGCATCCTGAGCGCTACTTCCGGCACGGTGCTCGCTTAGCTGCTCCAACTCCGTTGTCATTCGGGTGATGATTCCGGCGGCATACACGACAGCCCTATCGAGCACCGCGTCAACCGCCGGGGTGAACCCGAGGCCGTACTCCTCTTCATCTCTCCCAACCTGGCAGCCGACTACCACCACCGAGCGTGGCAGCTCTCCGAGTGCCTGGGCGAGCGCCATCGCTCGGCCGGGTTCGGCATAGTGCATGTCGGCGAAGAAGTCGAACTGCTGGTCACTATCCAGCGCTTGTACATCGGGGATCGTCGGCTCTAACTCAAATAGCGTGCCCGGCTCCGCACCCCGATCGACCGCATCGAGCACTACCAGGCCGTCGTAGCCGTCGAACAATTCCTGCACCAAGGTCAACCCGGCGATGCCGGCCTCGTGGATTACCACGCCGCTCGGCAGGCATTCCAGCCGCAGCCGTTGGGCAATGACCACGCCGAAAGCATCATCGTGGCGCAGGACGTTCCCGAAGCCTGCCACAAGAATCCGCGGAGCGAGACCAGCCCGAGAGCTGAGTGTACTGGCGGTCATCGCCCTCCAACCCCAAGCGCCAGGGCCTCGCCGGGAAGCTGGACTTCGACTAGCCCATCCCGTACGGCCATGGTCAGCAGGTCGAGCCCCTCTCCAGGTCCGTTGAGCCGTTGACCGCTACGCGCATCGAACCGGCACCCGTGCCATGGACACGCAACCTCGCCGTCTGCGAGCTTGGCGGCCGACAGCGGCAAAGGGCTGCCAGGACAGACGTCCCTCACCCCGACCACCGTCTCTCCGCAGCGCCAGAGCGCGAGTTGCCGGCCGGCGGCGGAATCCGTCAGGATGGTGTCCGATGAAATCGTGTCGAAGCGGCGCAGCGGAAACCACTGCCATCTCTGGGATTGAGCCCGGTCGACGACCATCAGCGGCAGCAGTTCATCGGCAATCGCCCGGTGCGGCTCGTCGAAGGCCACGGTCTGCAACGCCGGAAACTGCTCGCGCAGCACCGAGACCACCAACTCTCGCAGCCCCTGCAAGTCTTCGGGATCAGCAGCGCTGAGACGCAGTTTTGGGACGCCATCGGTAACGCTGATAAGAGCCACCTCAGACCCGTTTGCCCCGAGGGTTGGGCGTACCTGCTCCAGCGCGATCTCTATCGGTCCAGGATCGTCACCCGGTAGCAGATCGTACAGCTGTAGCAGCATGCGCACGGGCGGCTCATCGAGTGCCCGCTGCATCGGACCAGCGGCGTTGGCTTCGCGAAGAGCAAATATTAAGGCGCTTAAGCCAAGCCGGTGAAGCGCGTCTACGCGGTCCAGCAGCCGTAACCCGAGGCGCTGTACTGACTCGTCCGGATGGGTCTCGATGAGCTGGACGAGGTCGTCCAGTTCCGTCGCAAGCGCTTCGACGGACTGCGCTGATCGACCTTGCTCGTTCATCGCGCTGGTTCGCCCGCAGGCACCGGTGTCCGCCCAATGCATGCTTCCGGGCCCAATTCGAGACACGAACAGCCCGGTCGATTGCATTCCGCGTGCCCCGCGAACTGCATCCCCTCGAACTCGTCAGCGAATCGGCGACGGCCTTCGCGCACTCCTTGCACGGTGAGTTTGAAGCGTCCCGGCGAGGACACCTCAACGTCGCCGATTGGCACCATTCGCTCCATGTGACTTGAGACCATGGCCGGGTCCGCCGCCAGTAATCGGCCAACCTCGGCAGGCGATGGCGTGTCGCCGAGGCCTTCGCCCAGCATCCAGTACATGATCTGGAGGATTTCGTCTCGCCAGAAAATGTCCTGGATACCAGACGGCAGCCCGCCGTTCGCCAACTCGCCCGGTTGGTCCCCTGGAAGCCCGGGCCTACTGTCCATTCCGGAACCTCAGCCCACCAAGTGCCGCGTGGCCGTGCACTATGCCGGAACCTGGTTCCGCCAGCGCCTGGGCCCTCGCCAAGGTCACCAGTTCACCGACCATCGCGGCGATCCGCTCGCTGAAAGCTTCGCCCCATTCTGTATCTTCAGGCTCGACCTCCACCACGATCACTTCGTCCGGCAGGGCGCCGAAGTATTTCGTCACGATCAGCAGGTTGTCCAGATCGATCACACCGGTCAGCGCTTCTTCGACCCTCGCCTGGATCTCGCCAGGCCCTGGCAATTGACCATCCCAGCGGTAGCAACTGACCGTTCCCGGGGCGTACGAGCGTTGAACCCCGGCGACGACGACCAGCCGGTCATACCGTGGCGAGGCCTCTCGTAAACTATGGACCACTCCCACCGGCCCGTAACTGAGGTCTTCGACCTCGACCCCGGGGGGCCACGGGAGCGCGGCAAGCTGGTCAACCAGAACCGGCCCGATGCTCAAGTCCCGTAAGTTCAAGTACCCCACGCCGGCGATCAGCACGCGCCTCGCGGGCATTGTGTTGGTTTCGGCGGCCGGTGTGGCGGATGCCATCAATCGACTCCGCACGCGCAGGTGTTCACTTCGCGGGTGATCAGCCGGTCGTTGGCCAGGATGTGGGTGGTGCACGGCATGCACGGGTCGAAGCTGCGAATGGTACGAAGAATGTCGATCCCCTTGTAATTCTCCGGGCCATCGAAGGTTTCAAGGATCGGCGTGTTCATCACCGCTTCTTCGTACGGGCCGGGGTTGCCCCACGGGTCGCGAGGCGAGGCGTTGATTGTTGAGGGTGTGGTGATCTGGTAGTTCGTGACAGCGCCGTTCTCCATTACCACGTGATGGGCCAGCCACCCGCGCCCGGCGCCCCAGAACCCAACTCCGATTTGCTGTCCCTTCCTCGGAACCTCGAAGCGAGTGCTCACCTTCGTCTCACCAGACTTGAGCAACTCTTGCGCCTTCATCCAGTTATCGAGTGCGACGGCCGTCGTGTAGGCGATGCAGTAGGCACGCGCCCTGTTGCGTTCGAACGCATTCCAGACGTCGGGGATGTGCCACTCCATCTCCAGTTCAGGGAGGACCGCCCGGGGCATCGAGATCTTCAGGCTGTGGCCGGTCGATTGGAGGAACCGGCTGGGCGGCAGCTTCTGGGCCGCTGCCGTGTTCCAGAGGCGCGCATAGGCGCCGGCCTCCACCACGGTGCGGTCCCAGCGGGGCGATGTCGACCAGGAGTACTTCTCTTTCCAGTTCTGGCCGGTCGGTTTTGGAATCGTTTCCTTGTTCCACGGGTGGTACGGGCTAAGCGGTCCGCCTGCCGGATCAGTCGCGAAATTCGTGCCGGCCCAGTTCTCGTAATAGCTGTGCTCCACGAACTCTTCGAAGCCAAGATTGATCGCCTGCAGGCTCGTCGTACGCAGTTCACCATCAATGATCGCTCCTGGCGTGGCCCAGCGACGGTCTCCCCAGGCGTCGCAATTCTTATAGGTGGCATCGTAGGCGTCCGGATCGTCCCAGATCCCCAGGTCAATCATGCTCTTGGCACGCGCCCCCACCTGCTTGTAGGCGGGGTTCGCATCGTAGAAAAACTCTGTCAGGTCATCCCAGATGGCGGCCGTCTTTTTGGAGTAGTCGAAGAACTGCGCGAGCCGGTTGTAAAGCTCGTTCATGGTCGTCATGGTGACGGTCACGCTGATGCCGCCCGGGACGATGGTTTGAGGATGCGGGTACTTGGCGCCAAGCAGCACATACGCTTCGCGCGCAACGCGCGTCATGTGCAACGCCTCAACGTAGAGCTTGCCGGTCAGCGGGTTCATATCTTCCATCAGTGCCGCGATCGTCCCGTAGCCGTGGAGGTCCGCGTTGGCGGCAGGGGTCCGCTGGGCGCGCTCCCAGACCTCCGGGTTCGTGGCCTCAACGATCAGTTGTGAGTAATCCGGCCCGGCCAGGAGGAAGAGGTGCAGCGGGTGATCGTAGAGGAACTCCATCGCCAGCAGCATGTTCCGCACTACCACGCCGAGTGGCGGGGGCTGCACGGGAAAGGCCATCTCCATGGCCAGGGCGGAGCACGTCGCATGCACACCACCGCAGACCCCGCACGCCCGGCTGGTGATGAAGATAGCGTCGAGTGGTTCCCGCCCCAGCATGATCACTTCGTACCCGCGAAAAAGCGTCGCCATCGAGTTGCCGGCGATCACCCGTCGCTGGTCCAGGTCGGCGACGGCATGAAAAGCGAGTGCTCCCGCCACCCGCGTGACGGGATCGAAGTCCACATTTCGGATGTGTCCGTTGCGCGCAAGCAGGTCGCGGATCTGGTCATCGCTGAGTTCGCGCATCGCGGCGCCGGCCGCGCGGTTGGATGTCGAGTACGGATCGGCTACGCCCTCTTTTAAGTAAGGTTTGCCGTTCTCGTCGAATTCAACGGGCAGGTTCTTAAAGCACACTGTCTATCTCCCCGATCCGTGTAGCACGCCGCGAATGGCACTGAGATGTCCGTCCACCGCTTCCAGGCCGCCCTTCAATTCGATCAGCGCTCCGCGAATGGTCCCAAGCCGATCGGGAAGTGGTTCCGTATGGCCCGCGATGGCTTCGAGGCCCCCGGCGAGCCGAGCGAGATGACTCCCGTCGCCAGTACCCGCCCGCCGCAGGTGGTAAAGCACGAGCAGAAGATAGGTCGCCAGCACCAGCACGACGAGAGCCACAACGACGATCGTGGTGACGGTGAGGATCGTCAGCATCGCTTCACTCTCCGGCCGCTCATTGGACACGTCCCGCAAGCGTCTCTTTCATCGCTCGGCTATGCTGCTCAATCTGGCCAGCCGTCCCCAGGATGCTCGTCGCAATTGTGATCGTTTGGTCGAGCGCAGGGATCGCCGCCGTATTGCCCGCCACTCCGACCCCTGCGGCTAGCGTGCGCTCGCTGTAGCGGTCGATCCCCCGGGCGGACCGGTAGAGGCGGTGCAGCAGGAAGACCGTCAATGGAACTATGACCACCAATGCGATCGCCAGCACGGTCCACCAGATGATGTAAACGGTCAGCCGCGTGCCAGACACGAGCATCAGGGCGTCCGCAACGTCAGGCATTGCCGGCCACCTGCTCTCCGATCGCGGTGAAGGCGGCAACGAGGTGTTGATCGATTACCTTCAGGCCGCCCTCGATCGTCGAGAGCCCATCGTTTAGTTGGATCACTTGGGGAGCCAGCGCACCAGTCTCAGTCTCGATCGCCCGCACGCCCAGTGTGATCTTTGCGAGGAAGCTGGTAGGGGAGCCGCCGATCCTGTCAAGCCGGTCGACGATCGCGATCAGATAGGCGATCACCACCCCGAAGAACGCGACGACCGCCAACGCTGAAAGAACGGTCAGAAGAACAATCATGATCGCCCCCCCAGCCTGGTCATCGCACACGCCCCATGCTGCACACCGGGCACGAAGGGCAGGATTGGGCATGCGCTTCGATCCGGCTTGAGGCCATCGCGATTCCCCCGGCGGCGTCGAGGATGCCTCCGGCGGTCTCGTTCGTCCGGCGCAGCAGGTCTATGTGAATGGTGTTGTTGGCGATCCGCTGGCCGGCGACCCAAATCGCGCCCGCTCCGCCCAGGATTCGCGTCGCGCTCCGCAAGATAAGTGTGAGCAGGAAAGCCACCACGATCAGGACAGCGATCGCGATCGAGAGCGAGGCGCCCCAGGCGGTGTAAAGCGCCTGGTCACTCAGCAGAAAAAACAAGGGATGCCTCCTCAGCGGCTGATTGCGCCGTCATTGGGTCCGCACCCGGCCGGAGAGCGCTTCGGCGATCTCCCCACCGTTGCGCTCGATCGACTGGGCTATGACCTCGATATTCGTGGCGACAGAATTGACTTCGTCCAGCGCCCAGATGGAGGAGGTATTTGCCGCGATCTTCTCGGCGGCGGCAAGGCAGCGTCCTGCTTCTCGCTCGATTGCCCGTGCCGCCGCGCCAATCAGCAGAAGCAACGTCGCGACGATGAGGACTACAACGACGGCTACCGCGAGGACGATTCCCCAGATTGTGTAGAAACTCGAATCGCTGACCAGGAAAAGTGCTGCGGCCACGGCTCACTCCTCTCCCTTTTCCTCGGACGGCGGAGCGTCCGTCGCGATCGGGCCGGCAAGCGGGTCGGGCGGGGGGCCCAGGCCCTCCGTGCGTTCGCGCCACTTCGCGGTTGGCAGACTGCCTTTGCCTGGCTTCGTCACCCCCCAGAACTGAAGCTTGTCGTAGAAGTAATGCGTCACGCGTTCTGGCTTCGAAAGCCCATCGACTTCGGCCCAGCCACTCGGGACATTGCCTGTGCGATCCCAGCGTGTTTCGCGGTTCTGGTAGCGGCGCGTCAACCGCCGCAGCCGGCGAATTACGGACCCTGTCGTCCGGGACGACATGGTCGAAAGGCTCGAACCGGGCGGGCTCTTGTAAAATGGCGAAAACTTGTCGGGAAAGCCAGGCATGGTGCAGCCGATGCAGACGGCGCCCACGTTCATGCACCCGCCCATGTGATTGATTGCCCCGCGTGAAGTGATGTTGCACTGCACGACCGGCCCCCAACATCCAATCTCGACCAAGCACTCCTTGTCTCCGTAGTCGTGCGCGAAGACGCCTTCTTCGTAAAAGCCCGCTCGTCCGCATCGCTGGTGGACGGTTTCGCGAAAGAGCCACGCTGGCCGGCCGAGTTCATCGAACTCCGGCAGCGGCCCTAGCCCTTGGAGAAACAGCAGGACGGCCGCAACCGTTTCGGTGAAGTTGTCTCCGACAGGCGAACAACCTGGAATGTTGATCACCGGAAGGCCAAACGCGCTCCGATACCCCGCGTCGAGAAAGTCCATCACGCTCATCGCCCCCGTCGGGTTCCCTGCCGCCGAGGGCACGCCCCCCCAAGTCGCGCACGTACCGATCGCAATGACCGCTGCCGCGCCCGGAGCCAGCCGGCTCAACCACTCTGCCGTGGGCACCGGGCGGACCTTGTCTCCTTCGTGCTCCACGCCGAGCGCCGCCCAGTAACCGCCGGTTTCAGCTGCGATCCGTTCGTCCGCCACCGACCCTTCGTAGATCACGACGTACGGCGCTTCAAGCTTGCCTTCGTGTGCTAGTTCGAAGTTCCGGACAAATTCTTCTCCCGCTTCGACAGACAACACTGGATGATGGAGTACAACGGTCGGCATCCACGGGAGACTCCCGGTAAGCAACGCCTCCACCGATGGGTTGGTGGCGCCGACTACTGCGATCGAACACCCGTCGCAGCTCATTCCCGCCAGCCAGAACGCGTGCACCACCTTTATGGGACCTTCGCCCAAAATCGGTTTGTCCGGTTGGGGCTGCGGCCGCCGTTCGATCATCCGTTCCGCCACCGAGCGGAACGGGTCCTCCTTCAGCCTCGCTGGTGACACTGTTGGCCCCGAGGATTCGGCAATGGTCATCGATGTGCGCCCTTCTCGTTCGACATGCCAGCGCGGCTGACAAGGGATCGCGCCAAGCCTTGGATCGCCGTCACCGCCGGGGCGTCGGGAGCGTAGTCCAGCAACGCCACGCCACGAAGGTCGGCTTCGGTGATCGATACGTCGAACGGAACCGTCGCGATTACCTCGATCCCATGGGAGCCGCAGTACTGGTTCACAGCCGCCTCGTCGGCCGGCGTACGAATCTTGTTGGCGATCGCCAGCACGTCACGGATGCCGAGGTCATGGGCCAACGGAGCCATCCGGCCGGCTGTCTCCAGCGCGCGGAAATAGGGTTCAACCAGGATCAGCATCGTATCCACATGGCGCACGGTCCCACGAGTCATATGCTCGATCGAGGCCTCCATGTCGAGAATGGTCACATCAGCCGGCTTGACTGACAATTCGCCGAGCAGGCCACGCACGGTGGCATGTGAGCCGCAGAGTCAGCCCGCTCCGGCGTGTTCGATGCCAAGCATCATCATCACGGAGACCCCATCTGGGGCCGTGACCGTGTAGTCGCTGACGATCTCCTCAAGTGGGCGAGTAAGCGTCTGGCGGCGTTCGCCCGTCGCGTCTTCGCGGTCCTCGAAGATCGTACCTGGGACCTGCTGGAGCCGCGCACGATCCGCCTCGGACATGCCGAGGGAGACGGCAAGGTTAGGGTTCGGATCCCCATCGATGGCGGTCACCCGATAACCGTCGCGGGCCAGCAGCCTAGCGAGAGTAGCCGATGTTGTTGTTTTGCCAGCTCCACCCTTACCTGAAACGGCGATTCTCATACCAACACCTACGCTTCTTCCTTCGACTCTGCCGAGTCATGATAAGCATCAGCGGATGGCCCCTCCGACCAAAGCCGTTCGACGGAGGCGTAGCGACGAAGATAGAGGCCGAGCACGTCTCGGTTTTTTCGCAACGTACTCGCCCACGATGCGAGCACATCCCGCCCATCCGATGTGAGTTCATAAACCCGTCGGGCCGGACCGCGGCGAGGCAGATCCCACGTCGAGTGGATGAAACCGTCCTCTTCCATCTGCCGCAGAGACTTGTAGATGGCAGCGGGATCGCTGATCTCGAAGCCGAAAGACTGCATCAGTTCCATCAGCTCATAGCCGTGAGCGGGCGATTCACCGAGGAGCAGCAAGAGGCAGGGCCGCGAGAAGTTTTTGGGCTGGCCCCCCGAACAGCGGCAGCCGTCGGTCGCCTCGACCAGCGGGATCGTGTCGAGTTCTTGGACCTGACTCACGTGTTTCACGACTGCCCTCCCTCCGAGCCTACGCCCCGGCCGGTAGCGGATGCAACCCACCTATGGGGTTGATACCACTTAGCGACTCACTGCGCCGCGCTCTAGACTCCACCTCCATCGGCGATGAACGGGGCTTCAGGGATTTTGACGCCCCTGCGGTCGGGGTAGGGCTCTCCCTGGGGAGCCCGCCAGGGAGGTTGAAATGGAAGCTGTTCGACGTTCGATCCCAAGTTTAATTACGGCATGCGTGGTCGTTGCCCTTCCATTCCTGCTCCTCGCGTGTGGGGATGATGATGCAAAACCTACTGCCACCAACGTCGGTGTAGGCAGTTCCCCCGCTGCGACCGCGGCGGCAGCGCCGCGCAAAGGGGGCACTTTCGTCATCTCCGCCTCTTCTGACCCTGGCCAACTTAACCCCGCGATCACGACTGCCGGCGGTACGCATTTTGCCGCGGGCTCCATGTACAACGGCCTGGTCGACCTCGATAAAGACTTCAAGCCAGCACCGGACCTCGCCGAAAATTGGACTGTGAGCGAGGACGGCAAGACCTACACGTTCAAGCTCGCCAAAGGCGTCAAGTGGCACGACGGCGTGCCGTTCACCAGCGCGGACGTCAAGTTTACGTTCGAACAAGTGCTTCTGAAATTCCACGCCCGGACGAAAGCTGGCGTAGAACCAGTACTCGCTGGAATCGATGTTCCCGACGACCTGACCGTGGTCTTTCGCTTCAAGACCCCGTACGCGCCGCTGCTCCAGCAACTAAACGTCATCGAAGCGCCGATCGTCGCCAAGCACATCTATGAAGGGACGGATATCCAGAACAACCCGGCCAACCTCAAGCCAGTCGGTACCGGCCCCTTCCGCTTCGTCGAATACAAAAAGGGCCAGCAACTGACTTTGGAACGCAATCCGGATTACTTTAAGCCGGGTCTCCCGTACTTCGATAAACTGGTATTCACGATCATCCCCCAAGATGCAACGCGTGTGCTCGCCTTCGAAAACAAAGAGGTCGATTACGTTAGCCTTCCCGGCGCCGATGTCGCGCGGTTCGAGAAACTGGACGGCGTCGTCGTCGGTCGCAGTCCTGCCGGCTCGGGCGGCTCATTCTGCGTCTCCACGCTTATTCCCAACTTGGACCGAACGCCACTCGACAAACTGGAGATCCGCCAGGCGCTTAATGTCGCCATCGACCGCCAGCGCATGGTCAAGCAGATTCTCTTCAGTCAGGGCGATGCCGCGCGTGGGCCGATGGCATCCACGCTTTGGTCCTTCGATAAATTACTGCCCGCCTTCGACTACAACACGCAAAAGGCAAACGATGCTCTCGAGAGCGCAGGAGCGAAGAAGGGCGCCGACGGCAACAGGTTCAAGCTTACCGCTGTGATGCCCACATCCCAAGCTAAGCTCGCGGAGATCCTCAAGGAGAACTTTGCGGCTGTCGGCGTCGCCCTCGAACTCCAACTGCTGGAGGTCAATGAGGCCAACCAGACGGTATTCGTCAAGCGCGATTTCGATCTCGGTTTTGCTTCCTATTGCAACGGCCCTGACCCTGAGATTGGAGTTCGCCGCGTCTACGATTCCACCAACATTAAGCCCGTGCTCTTCTCCAACGGCGCAGGCTACCGGAACCCCAAGGTGGACGATCTCTTCAACCGGGGGGTGGCTGAGGTGGTGCGCGAAAAGCGGGTGCCGATTTACGCGGAGCTCCAGAAGACGCTGCTCGCGGATATGCCCTACTTCTGGCTCTTGGAAACGCGTAACGCCTACGCCGTCCAGGCGAATCTGAAGGACCTGCGCCCGTGGACCAGTAGCCTGGCCGAGTACGCCTGGCTGGACAAATAGCTCGCCAAGACTGACCGTCAGCACCGCCGCCTTGGCGGAGCTGCGTTTTGCCAGGAGGCCCACTCGTGGACGGCCGTCTCGCCGCGTACGTTGTCCGCCGACTCTTGCAGGCGGTTCCGCTGATGTTTGTCGTCCTCACGATCAACTTCACACTCGTGCACCTCGCCCCCGGAGATCCGATCACGTTCCTGGCCGGCGACCAGGGCAATACCCAGTACTTCGCAGAACAGCGCGCCAAGTACGACCTCGACGAACCCATTGCGCAGCAATACGGGCGATACTTGCTCAACGCCGTTCGGGGAGACTTTGGGTACTCGTTTAGCTACGGGCAGGGCGTCTTCTCGATCATCCTCGAAAGAGTCCCCGCCACCCTGTTGCTCATGCTCACCGCGCAGGCTCTCGCCTCCGTCCTCGGCATTTTCGGCGGAGTCCTCGCGGCACGTCATCGAGGCGGATGGGTTGGAACGTTCATTCGCACGGGCGCTGCATTGGGCTATGCCCTGCCCGTGTTTTGGGTCGGTCAACTCCTTATCCTCTTCTTCGCCTTCCGGATGGGTCTCTTCCCCACGTTTGGGATGGAGTCGCCCCGCTCTGACTACGCGGGCCTCCGCCGCATCTTCGATATCGCTGTCCATCTTGTGCTGCCCGCGGTCGCGCTTAGTCTTGCCGAAGTCGGGCTCCTTATCCGGATCACGGACGCTTCGCTCCGAGACCTGGAAGGAGCGGACTTCGTGCGCACGGCACGTGCCAAGGGCCTCAAAGAGCGCACCGTGACCTACCGCCACATGCTCCGCAACGCTCTCCTACCGATCATCACCGTGTTGGGGGGGCGAGTGGGCACCTTATTGACCGGCGCCGTCCTCGTAGAGATCGTTTTCGCCTGGCCCGGACTGGGCCGTCTACTCTTCCAAGCTGCCTTGACCCGCGATTATCCCCTCCTAATGGCGATGTTCATCGTCTCTTCCGCAAGCGTGGTGATCGCCAACCTGGTCACGGACATCGCCTACGTACTGCTCGACCCTCGAGTGACGTATGGCTGAAAATGGTTCCCTACGAACACTCCCTCCCGCAGTTTCCCGGAGGCTGCCGCACCTAGCGAGGACGCACTGGGTGACCCGCTACCTGCGGCAGCCGATGGCGGTAGCTGGCCTGGCCCTCCTCCTGAGCCTCATCTGGGTTGCCCTCTTCGCGCCTCAGATTTCGTCGTCACCGCCCAAGGTTGGCAACGCAGACCCGCTCATCGCGCCCTCTGGGGCGCACTTGTTCGGCACCGATGACTTGGGCCGAGACACGTTCAGCAACGTCGTCTACGGTACGCGCGCTGCTCTGCTTGTTGGACTCGTCACCGCCGCTACCTCCCTGGCCCTCGGCGGCGTGGTCGGCATTGTAGCGGGCTACTTCGGCGGATATGTCGACGATTTCCTGATGCGTGTCACCGAGACCTTTCAGCTCATGCCCCGGTTCTTCCTCGCCTTGCTAATGATCACCGTTTTTGGCAGTGGGCTCTGGCTCGTCTCGCTTGTCCTGGGCCTGACGTTCTGGCCCGGCACAGCCCGCGTCCTGCGCGCACAGGTGCTTACCATCCGCGGTCGCGACTTTATTGAGGCCGCGCGCGCGATCGGGGCCGGGCACATGCGCATGATGCTGCGTCACATCCTTCCCAACGCATTCGCACCGGTAGTGGTGATCGCCGCGACTCAAGTCGGCGGGGCGATCCTGACGGAGGCTGGGCTCAGCTTCCTCGGCCTCGGCGACCCGAGCCTCGTGACTTGGGGACAGATGCTGAACGATTCGCAGCGTTTCTTCAGAACCGCCTGGTGGCTCTTCGTCTTTCCGGGGGCTGCGTTGATGGTCACCGTGCTCGCCACAACCATGATCGCCGACGGTTTGAACGAAGCGCTGCGCCCCGGCCGCTAGCCCGCTGCGTGCCGAGCCAGCTGGTGCCTAAGCGCATGGCGGAATGCTTCGGCTGGATCAAGACAATCGGCGCCAGGCGCGAACTGCGCCGCATCGGGAAGACCATTAACCAGCTAAGAGTAGGGATTCTGAGCCAGCTACCTCACAGGGCCCGACTGTGCCCTAGTGCCGGGAATGGCTTCAAAAGCTGGATTCTGTCAGCGATGCCATCAAAATTAGTTTGTTAAGCCGGATCAAGTTTTCTGATTGTCGCGTCTAAATTCAGAGTAACGAAGCAAACGCCACTGGCGACTGGAGCTGTGAGCCGGACCAAGCGCTCATTTAGGGCGCATCGATGCGCCGTTTCAGCCGCTTGGCGATCTCCGCCAGCGCACCCGGCCCGCTCGGCGCCACACCCACGGCGGTGACGCGAATGACCGTGCCGCGCTCGCGGTACCTGAGCGCCAGCCCACCCGTGGGGCCGCCGTCCCAACCGTGCACAAACCTCCAGTCCCGGTCCCGCTTCGGGTTTACCACCTCCGGCAACGCACTGACCACATCCTCTACGAACGACATCTCCAGCGAAGGGCAGAAGCGGTAGCGGTGCAGGCTGCGCCGCAGTCCGTGCAGGATCCGCTCGCGGTCGAACTGCCAGTCGCCGTCCTCGTTCAACCAACGACCCCAGGTCAGCCAGGCAGCACCCGCGCGAAAGGGCATCTCCGCCTGGATGCAGCCCCAGAGGTTCGCCTGCCACTCCCCCTCAGCGCCGAAGCAGTAGCGTTCCGGTTCGTAGCTGCCCAGTCTGCGGTTGTAGCACCACAAGAAGCCGAAGACGGCATCCCATGGCAGCTGCTGACCGTCCACGTGCACCGCTCGTCGTCTCCAGCCTTTGAGCTGCTCCACCAGCGGGAGAGCGTATACGAGGTCCTCGCTACCGTAGGTCACCCTGTAGACGGCATGCTTCCCATCGCCAACCTGCTCGAACGTCGGCGCCCTCTTTGCCGCCGCCAGGGCGAATGCGAACGAG
>JBDSEP010000234.1:0-4062 GCA_039919985.1 Tepidiformaceae bacterium
GCGGCTGGCGAAGATTGGAATCGAGAGGATCAGCCCGCTTCCCATGAAAATCAGCAGAGCGATGATGCCGAAGCTGTTGGCGCTTATCAGGAACGGCAGGTACGAAAGCATCGAATCTCCGGTGGCCGTGTGCTTGCTGCTTCAGGCCTTAGCCGGATACTAACTTTCCGCGCGCAAAGAGACAAAACCAACGTACCTCAATCGTGTGCCGGGCCGGCTGCCGCCATTTTCCGCGAGATGATCGCCTTTCGTTCGCCGCGCAGGGTGGTGAGCAGCACGGCCACGGGATCACCATCCATCTTGCCGAGCAGCCTGCGCAGTGCGTCGGGCTCGACCGGGAAGCCGCGACGGCGGATCTCCTCGGCCCGCCAGCGACCAGCGCGGAGCCGCTCGCGGAGGCGCGCCAGCGCGAAGGGAACGACCTCCAGGACTTCGAAGGTCGCCGCCATGGGATGGAAGGCTGGCTCATCCGAGGTGAAATAGGCGATCTGCGCGTCCAGCAACGAGCCGCCCATCAGCAGCGCTAGCTGGCGAACCAGCCCGGCACGGGTGACGCAGTATTCGGGATCGAAGACGTACCGCTGGAGGGACACCGGGCTGGAGTCGATCTCCGCCGCGGTCGAATCGAGCTCTTCGCCTGAAGGGAGGAGCAGAGCGCGCTTCAAGCCGGGCTGCGCGCCTTCTCCCACCCAAAGAGCGGCCTCACGCATGGAGCGGCCGAGCTGTACGAACTCGACCTCCGCCTCTTCGGGGAGATGGCGATGCTCGATGCCTGGCGGAGCCTTCATTACGCCGGTTCGACCGGCGCGCAGCAGGCCGAGACAGGACTCCCAGTCCGGGACGAATGCTGCGGGATCGAACCGCCTGCCCGCCGAACTGCGGCGGGCGGGGTCGAGGAGGACGGCCATTCCGCCAAGCCGCAGTGGGGCACGGCAGGCATCCCCGCGAACCAGGTGGGCCGCGCCTCGTGCGCACGCGTTATGCCTTGCGAGGAGGACTGTCGCTTCGTCCAGCTCCACGCCAACGGCGGTCAGCCCGGCGTCGATGCAAGCGAGCAGGTCCCCGCCGATACCGCAGGTCAGGTCCGCGACGGGGGCGCCGAGGGCGCGAAGGCGCGAAGCTCTTCGCTCCGCAACCAGGGGATGGGTGGCCATTTCAAGGCCCTCGGTGGTGAAAAGGAGCTGTTCCGCCGCAGGGCCGAAACGCTCGCGCGCCCTGACGCGGATGGTCAGCTGCTCGGCCAGGGCGGAAGCTTCGGCGGGCGCGAATCGGCGTCGGAGCGCTGCGGCGAGCGCCGTCGGTGAGGCCGTGGAAATGTTGGCATCGACCGAGGCCAGCGCTTCGATGCCGGCGGGCGAGGTGAGCCAGCGCGCGCGTTCAGGATGCATTCCCTAAGTGTGGCCGCGCGAGCGACAGCAGCCAACGCTGCTATCCTCAGCCGATGGCCAACATCCTTTGCCTGGATTTCGATGACACGATCGTGATGGAGAACACCGCCCGACAGATCTTCGAGCGGTTTGCCGCGCCGGAGTGGAGGGACCACGAAGGGAAGTACCAGGCGGGGCGGATCTCGGTTGAGCAGTTCAATGCGGCGGCGCTGGACCTGGTCCAGGCGGAGCCCGATGAACTCGCGGAGTTCGTCCTGAGCGTGGCGCGGCCGCGGGAGGGTTTCCTGGAGCTGCTCGACTGGGCTCAGTGGAACGACTGGCTGCCAATGGTGGTGAGCAACGGCTTCGATATCTACATCAACCCGGTACTCGACGGCCTAGGGATCGACCGCGTGACGCGACATGCCGGGCGGGCCCGCTTCGACTACCGCTGGCGGGTCACCTATTTCAGCCCGCGGGGCGTTGAAATCCAGGATGGCTTCAAGCTTGCGTATGCGTCTTCGCTGAAGAACGCAGGGGACTCGGTAATCTACATCGGGGATGGGGAGAGCGACGTCGCGGCGGCGACGCTGGCGGAGCGCGTGTTCGCACGCAGTACGCTGCTCGAACGGCTGGAGGGCAGCCATCCGAACGTCGCGCCATTCCAAACGTTTCACGACGTAGTGGCAGCGCTCAACGGGGCCTGAGCGCCGGCGTACGAATCCTGTACGCTTCGCGCATGCTGCCAACGCTCACGGTGCGCCAATCACTCATCGGAGACCTGCGCGAGGTCCTCTTCACGTTCGAGCTAGATGGGGAGCTGGTGCCGGGGCTGATGTACCTGCCGGCGGAAACCGAGGCGCCCATCCCGCTGGTGTTCATCCAGCATCCGGGCATGGGCAGCAAGGAAGACTACTTCGTGGCGGAGGTAGGGAAGCTCTGGGCGTTGCGTGGCTGGGCCTGCGCGGGGCTCGATGCTCCGCGCCACGGCGAACGGCGCAACTACGACCCGATGAGCCTGTTTCGCGATAAGAGCCAGTACCCGGCCATCACGGCGGCGTTCGCCCGCGAACTGCACACGGCCATCGACCTTTTAGCGGTGGACTTCCCAGTGGACGTCACGCGGATGGGCTTCGCTGGCTACTCGCTCGGCAGCATGCTCGGCATCCGGGCGGTGGCGCAGGATGGGCGGTTCAAAGCGGCGGCGTTCTGCCTCGTAGGCGAAGGCGGCCTGGTCGGCGAAGTTGGTGGCGATGCGGGATTTGCCGGAAGGATGAAGGATGTAGCCGTGCGAGTCGTGGGGAAGGCGAGCGACGAACTGATCCCACGCGCGGCCACGGAAGCGCTCTACGCGGCCCTCCCCGGACGCAAGGAGATCGTCTGGTTGCCGGGCGGACACTACGAAATCGGCCCCGACGTGATCAAGGCAGCGGGCGACTGGCTGGCGCAAGAACTGCGGTAGATGGCCATTCTTCGACGTGCGCAGGATTCGCCAGGAAGCCGTGTGTTAGCATTCGGCTCGACCCTGAGCGCAGTTATGACGCGTCCGACCAGGCGAGATGGCGCTTTGCTGAGCTTGGGCAGCGGCCCGCTGCAAGGCCAACACGGCGCAGCAGATCGAGGAGATCGTGCTTTCAGACAACGCAGAACGGATTCACTCGGTGGCGAGAGCTTGAGCGAGCCTCGTTATGCAGCGCGATGCGCATTCCTGCGGATGACCCTGGATTCGAAGCAGATGGGAACGGTGGTTAACATCTGCGAGCACATCATCCGCGAGGGGAGCGAGTGCGTGGGGCCGTTCCTCGACGACACGGAGACGCACTGCCGCCTCTGGGAAGAGAAGCCTGGCGCGCGGCCGGTAGCGGCGGCGATCCAGGCGCCGTCAGCGGGCGGGCGGCCCTGAATACGAGCCAGCGGGCGCTCCCTCCCGATTCGCCTGCGCCGGCGTTGCCATAGCGGGCCGCCGGCCCGTATCCGCTTTTCTATGCCTGCCCTAGTATTGCCCCATGAGCGAGAAGCGAACGACTGCTCGGGCGTTCCACGACGCTCCAGGAGTCGAGGACTGGCGGGTGCTTTTTTCTGGCGCCCACGCCTACTTCCGCGTCGGATCGTTCGCGGAAGCGGCAAGGTTTGTGGCAGCGATCGCCGAAGTTGCGGAGGTTGTGGGCCACTTCCCCGACGTGGACGTGCGACCCGAGGGAGTCACAGTCCGGACGGCTTCTCGGGAGTACGGAGCTCTGAGCCAGCGTGATGTCGACCTGGCACGCCAGATTTCGGCAGAGGCTCGGAAGTTGCGGATCGAGCCGGACCCCTCCCAGGTCCAGGTCGTCGGCATTGCGGTGGCACAGGATCCAGGCAGCGACGTAGGTCCGTTTTGGGCCGCAGCCCTCGGGTATAGGAGCCTCGGACCCAAAGAAACGTCGTCGATCCCCACCGACGTAACCCGCACGTGTCGTTTCAAAGCCTCCGTCCTCCCAAGCCGGGGCGTGGCCGGACCCATATCGACGTCAGTGTGCCGGCGGATCAGGCCGAAGCAAGAGTCGCGGCAGCACTCGAAGCCGGCGGACACCTGGCGGACGGTACGCATGTGCCTCATTGGTGGACACTCGGGTCGCCCGAGAACCACGGTGTCGACATCGCGGCTTGGCCGGACTTCGAGGACGAGGAAGACTGAGCGGTGGCGGCAAGGGTCATC
>JBDSEP010000288.1:0-4338 GCA_039919985.1 Tepidiformaceae bacterium
TGATGTCGCGCGCGGCGCCATCGGTCTGTACTTCGCGCCCAAGCACCTCGGCCCAGCGGTCGGCGAGGGCACCGGCGTCTCCCGCCTGGATCGCCACTCCTGTAATGCCGGCGACCAGCGAGATATCGACCGCCGCCTTCCAGTCCGGGCCCGCCCACTCCCATGATTCCGGGGGGTCCATATCGTCCACCGAGAGGATCGCCCCGCCCACGTCGCGTGGGTGGAGGTGAGTCCCTCGTGCGTGGTCGAAATCCAGTTGGGCCACCACGCGAATGCCAAGCTCGGCGAATCGCGCGCGGTCCGCATCGAGGTCGTCCGACTGGAGTATCACCATGTAGCCGCCGTCGCCGCCCCGCCTTTGGAGGTAGCGCCCGGCGGTGGTCTCCGGGCGCACCGGCGCGACCACTTCCAAGAACGTGTTGCCAATCGGCATGACGGCGTTCTCGAGTCCGTAGGTTCCGACTCCGGGGTCGTTGAACGCCACGCGAATCCCAAACACCGCGCAGAGGTCATCGACCACGGGTTCTAGCTGTGCGGCGACGAGGGCGATCTGGCGCAGGCGCATGGGGACGACTCCTTGAGTGGTGAGATTCCGATGCTACGCCAACGAGCGGTCCCTGTGCGCCGCGCGTAGTATTCGCGCCATAGACTAGATGAGCCCTTCTGGGCGGGAGTACGTTTGTGGCCCCGTTTCGACCCAATCGCATGAAGTTCGGTGTCTTCATGGCACCCTTCCACCGCACCGGCGAGAATCCCACCGTCGCCCTCGATCGCGACCTCGAACTGATCGAGCATCTCGACCGGCTGGATTTCGACGAGGCCTGGATCGGCGAGCATCACAGTGCTGGCTGGGAGGTCATCGCCTCTCCGGAACTGATGATCGCCGCCGCCGCCCAGCGCACCCGCAGCATCAAGCTCGGCACCGGCGTCTCCAGCCTGCCGTACCACCACCCCTTCATTCTCGCGGACCGCATGGTGCAACTGGACCACATGACGCGTGGGCGAGCGATGTTTGGCGTTGGTCCGGGCGCCCTCTCCTCGGATGCCTACATGCTCGGCATCGAGTCAATCACGCAACGTGCCCGCATGGACGAATCGCTGGGCGCGATCCTCGCACTCTTCCGTGGCGAGACCGTAACCATGAAGACGGACTGGTTCGAACTTCGCGAAGCTCGCCTCCAACTCGCGCCATACACCTACCCGCACATGGAAGTTGCCGTGGCCAGCACCTTCTCACCCGCCGGTCCCACAACCGCGGGAAAGTACGGGGTGGGCGTTCTTTCGGTCGCAGCTTCCCAACCGGGTGGACTGATCTCGCTTTCGAAAACCTGGGAGATGGTCGAAGACGCGGCCGCGAAGAACGGCAAAGTAGCAAACCGAGAGGACTGGCGACTCGTTTTGCCGTTCCACCTTGCCGACACGCGGGAAGAGGCGTTGAAGGACGTGGCGGCGGGCAGTCGCGCCTTCAACCAGGATTACTTCGAAGGCACGCTTGGCCGCCCGGTCGACCCGAACGCACCGAGCGACATCGAGTCCGTCGTTAAGCGGGGCGGCGCCATAGTTGGCACGCCAGATGACGCCATCGAGGCGATTGAGCGCGTCATCGAAATGTCGGGCGGATTCGGTGGTCTGCTCGGGCTCGCCCACGAATGGACGACCTGGGAGAAGACGAAGCATAGCTTCGAACTCTGGGCGCGCTACGTTGCGCCGCGCTTCCAGGGGCAGTTCGAGCGCATTAACGCCAGCCAGCAGTACGTCGCCGAGCACCGCGCGACAATCTTCGGCCCTAACGCGGCGGCAATCGGCAAAGCATTCACGGATGCAGGGGTGGAGATCCCGGCCGCCATGGCGGCGATGCAACGCGGTCGCACGTAGGCCCGAGTTCCGCTATGCCAGCAGGAGCCTCTAGAGCGCGAGCGTCTCGAAGAGGCTCGTGCTCTCAAGCAGCTCGGCCATTCGGTCGAGCTTCCGGTCGCCCTGGAATCGGGTGCGATCGAAGATTCCCTCGAGCGCGATAACAGTATTCTCGGTGTCCGTCCGTGACAGTAGCACCGGGATTCCGGAGGCCGATGCCGCGTCGAACAGATAGTCTGAGGGTCGCCTGCCGCCGGTGAGGATCAGGCACTCCGGCTCAGCCTTCATCGCCGCCAGGTGCATATCCGTCTTGTCGAAGCGCACCACCACGGCTTTGCTCCCGAAACGCCGGAAATAAGGCTGGCCAGCGTCCGAGGTGATCGGCGAGATCACCAGGTGGTCACACGTCGGGTCGCCGTTGTCGCCCACCACGAGGACCTCCGCGTTGATCGCTGCGCGCGCTTCCGAAACCGTGAACCCGGCCAGGCAGCGGTCTTCGCCGAGCAGAATGACGGGCACCCCGTTCGGCCCCTCGACGACGCTGGCGGCCGACTGGTGCGGCGCATCGGTGACGACGATAGCCGACGGCGACACGCCCGCTGGGAGCGCCGCCGGCACTGCGTTGCGGCAGACTAGAACCGTGGCCGTCGCGTCCGCGATAGCCGCGGCCTCCGCGAGATCTGCCTCCGCAACGAGCAAACCTTCGCCATCTGGCGGCGAAATCGGCCCGGATGTAACGGCGGACGCCGTCCCCGGCGCGAAACCCAGCGAACCGAAGTACGCAGCGTCGTCACCGGCCCGCGAGGCCACGACGTCCGAAGCAGCTCGGGCCAGCGTTACCGCCACCCCTGTATAGGCGAAGTGCCGAGCGATTGCAGCCGCGACTCCGGTTTTCCCGGCGCCTGATTCTTGCGAAGTTACAACGATGAGTGGCACGGGCACCTTCCGGACGCCCCTGGGCGCCACTGGCGATACGCAAAATATACAAGAATCGAGGCAACGAGACAGTCCATTACCGCCGCACTCCATACTATCCGGAGCATGGACGTTTCCCGGCGAGTCACCGTAAAACGCAACCGGCTGCGCTTCGCCGCGGCCCACTTCGCGACCTTCCAGGGCGGCTGCGAGGCCCTGCACGGCCACAACTACGACGTGACCGTCGAGATGGAAGGCGAGCTGACCGAAGATTCCTGGGTCTGGGACTTCGGCGCGATTAAGCGCGCGACCAAAGCGCTTGCGGACGAACTCGACCACAAGTTCCTGCTCCAACGCGATAGCCAGCACCTCCAGATCACCGAGCACGAAGGCGAGTGGGAGGTGAGGTTCGAAGCGCGGCGGTACCTCTTTCCGAAAGTCGAGGTCGCCGTCCTGCCGGTCGACAACACTACCGCCGAGCGCATAGGGGAGTGGTTCGCCACGGGCCTGCTGCGCTTCCTGGACGAGGTCGGCGCAACCAACGTTCGCGTGTTGACCGTAGGAATAGAAGAGATGCCCGGCCAGACGGGCTGGTATACTGTCCGCAGGTAACTGGCGCAGCCCGCGCCCGCCTAATTCGAGGAGGTAGTGATGCAACTGGACTGGGACAAGGCCATCAACGACATCCTCGCCGAAAAGATGACCTGCCAGGCCTGCGGCGCCATTGGCGATCAGATGATCGTGGGATATACGCGCAACCTCGAAGCGGCGGAGTTCGCTCTCCGTTGCCGCGATTGCGCCGACAAAACGGATTGCGACGCCCGCAAGCTGGTGGTCGTTTGCGAGCCCTGCGCTCGCACCTACCGGGTGAACGGTGAGCAGATGGACGAGGCCGGCATGATGGGCGTCCTCATCGAAGAATGCCGCAACAACCTCGAAGAATCCGTGGACTACCTGGCTGGCTACTGGAAGGAAGAGTCCGAGGTGGAGTACGACGACATGTCGCGCCGCCTCGATGAAGTGGACCCGGAGCTCTTTAAGGAAGAGGACGGTTGGCGCATGCGCCTCGAAGAGGAGTACGTCCAGCTCCACCGCTGGTTCCGCGAGCACGGCCATCCCGTGCCTGATCCCGGCTGGCGCAGCCAGTACGTGGAGGACGTCATCGGCCTCGGATACAGCACGCTCCTCGGCGACTAACGGCCTCGGCGGCGAATTGGCCGCAACACGCCCAATGGTATACTCCCGAATAGCGGGCGGAAGTAGCTCAGTGGTAGAGCGCCTCCTTGCCAAGGAGGAGGTCGCGAGTTCGACCCTCGTCTTCCGCTCCAGAATTCACCGCCTCAGGCCCGTCGTTTACGGCGGGCCTTTTGCTTAACGGCTGCGCCCTGCGGCTGACCTGCGGTAGGATGGCGAAAGCGGCCGAAGTGGCGAAATGGCAGACGCGGCGGTCTCAAACACCGCTGGGCTCAACACCCGTGCCGGTTCGAGTCCGGCCTTCGGCACCAGCTTCCCCACGGAACTGCGACGTCTACGCCCCGGACCCCGCGATCTCTTCCTCATACTTCGCCG
>JBDSEP010000290.1:0-2545 GCA_039919985.1 Tepidiformaceae bacterium
CCGGTCACATACGTAATCCCCGCGAATCCCAACGCCACGCGGTCGAACCCCGCGCGATCTTTGTACGGGCCCGTCTGCCCATACCCACTGATCCGCACCACCACCAACCCGGGGCTGCTTTCGCGCAGCGAGTCCGGCGCCAGCCCCCACTTCTCCAGGGTGCCCGGCCGAAAGTTCTCCACCATCACGTCCGAAACGTCGCAGAGCCGCCGGAACAGCCGCTTACCCTCCGCGTGGGCGAGGTCCAGCGTGACCGACTTCTGCCCCCGGTTGTCCTGCGCGAAAGAGACGTTGCCCCGGTTAGGGTCGCCGATTTTCGGCTGCTCGACCTTGATCACTTCCGCGCCAAACTCCCCCAGGAGCGTCGCGCAGAACGGGGCGGCGAGTATCTGACCCGCGCTGATGACGCGGGTCCCGGTGAGTGCGGCTGCTGGTGCTTCAGTCATGGTGATTGCCGATAATACGGCCCAATGCCCCAGAACCCCACCTCCACTGCCCGCGAAACCTTCTACGACCGCGTCTACCAGTTCGTCCGCTCCGTGCCCGCGGGCAAAGTCGTGACTTACGGCCAGGTTGCCCTCGAACTCGGAGCGCCCGCCGCCGCCCGTGCCGTCGGCTACGCGCTCAACTATCTCCCGCACGAAAGTGACGTGCCGTGGTGGCGCGTGATCAACGTTCGCGGCGAAATCAGCCACAAGAACCGTGGTGCCGCCGCCGACCTCCAACTCACGCTCCTGATCGAGGAGGGCGTGTGCTTCGATGCCACCGGCCACACCGCACTCGCCACCTACCGCTGGTGGCCCGCGGAGTAGCGAGCGAAACTCCCGATCTCCTGGCATAACGCCGGAGCCGCCCCGGCAGACGTTCCTGACCGGCCCTGCCCTCCGCCCTTCCAATGGCGTACCATCCCGCTCTGCGGGAGGAGGCATCGTGGAGCAGCCCGGCATCTTCAATCTGACTGGTAAGGTCGCCCTCGTCACCGGGGGCAGCCGCGGATTGGGCCGCGCCATGGTCCTCGCCTTCGCCAGTGCCGGTGCGGATGTGGTCATAGCCAGCCGCAAAGTCGATTCCTGCGAGGTGCTCGCCGTCGAGGTCCGGGCGTCCACCGGCCGCAAGGCCCTCGCCGTCGGCTGCCACGTTGGCGATTGGTCACAGGTGGAACAGCTCGCCGAATCCGCCTACGCCGAGTTCGGTCGCGTCGATATCCTCGTCAACAACGCAGGTATGTCCCCCATCTACGATAAAATCGGCAACGTGACCGAGGCACTCTACGACAAGGTGCTGGACGTTAATCTGAAAGGCCCCTTCCGTCTCACAGCCATCGTTGGCACGCGCATGGCCGAAGGTGGGGGCGGCTCGATCATCATGGTTTCCAGTACGGCATCCCTGCACCCCGGAAAAGACGTCATCACCTACGCGGCCGCAAAGGCCGGGGTGAACGCCATGACCATAGGCTTCGCGAAAGCGTTCGGCCCGAAAGTGCGCGTCAATTGCATCATCCCGGGCCCCTTCCTCACGGACATATCGAAGGCCTGGGATCTCGAAGCATTCAACCAGCGCGCAAAGGCCACCATCCCTCTCGGTCGGGGCGGCGAGCCCGACGAAATTGTTGGCGCGGCGCTCTACTTCGCTTCGAACGCCTCAACCTTCACCACCGGCGCGCTCCTCGAGGTCTCGGGCGGAAGTCCGTAAACCGGCCGCGCGGCGGGCAGCCTCATCCCTTTGCTTCGTCCGAGCGGAGCATTCAGCGGCCGGCGTCCCGGCCACCAACAACAGGTCGGAGGGACCAGACCATGGCAATCGATTTCGAAATCCCCGCTGAGGCAAAAGCGGTCCGCGAACAGGTGCGCAAGTGGGTGCACGACGAGTGCATCCCCGCTGAAGAAGAACTCCTAACCCGCCCCTACAAGGAGGTGCTCGGCGAACTTCGCACTAAGGCCCGCGCCCAGGGACTCTGGTGCCCATTCATCCCGAAAGAGTTCGGCGGCATGGGCCTCGGCCCACTGGCTAACGCCCTCGTCCAGATGGAACTCGGCGAAAGCTACCTCGGCGCCCTCTCCATGAATACCCAGGGCCCCGACGACGCGACCATGCTCACCCTTCTCACCCACGGCACCGATTTCCAAAAGGAGAAGTTCCTCAAACCCCTCCTCAACGGTGAGAAGCGCATCTGCTACTCGATGACCGAGAAGGCCGCCGGTGCCGATGCCACCGGCATGCAGACCCGCGCTATTCGCGACGGCGATCACTGGGTGATGAACGGCGAGAAGTGGTTCAGTAGCGCCGCCAGCGTCGCCGATATCGCTGTCGTCATGGCCAAAACCGACCCGGACGCCCCGCGCCACCAGCAGTTCAGCACCTTCATCGTCGAACTCCCGAACCCCGGCTACCAGATCATCCGTGACATAAAGACGATGCAGGTCGAAGGCCCGCTCTCCCACATCCTTGGCGGGGGCCATTCCGAAATAAAGATCCAGGACCTCATCGTGCCGAACGAAAACCTGCTCGGCGGCCAGGGCCAGGGCTTCAACATGGGCCAGCACCG
>JBDSEP010000383.1:0-11078 GCA_039919985.1 Tepidiformaceae bacterium
GTTCCGATAGCTCCGGCACCACCTTCGTCTTCACCGACTTCCTGTCGAAGATCAGCACGGATTGGAAGGCCGGCCCAGGCACCAACAAGGCACCGAACTGGCCCGCTGGCCAGGGAGGCAAGGGCAACGAAGGCGTCACCAACGTCGTCAAGCAGACCCCAAACTCCATCGGCTACGTTGAGCTCAACTACGCCGTCCAGAACAAGCTCCCCTTTGCTGATGTGAAGAACAAGGCCGGGAAGTACGTCAAGCCCACGATCGAATCTGCCAGCGCCGCCGCGGCGGGCGTCACTGTCCCGGAGGACTACCGCGTTTCAATCACGAATGCCGATGGCGATACCGCCTATCCCATCAGTAGCTTCACCTACCTCCTCGTCTATAAGACCTCGGGCAAGTGCTCGCAGCAGACGCCGTTGGCGAACTTCCTCTGGTGGTACTCGCACGACCAGTCCGCTGCCGCCACCGTGAAGGAACTGAACTACTCGCCGTTGCCCACCAACCTGCTCCCCAAGATTGAGGCCACGATCAAGAGTCTCAAGTGCGACGGCGGGGCAAAGTCTAGCCTCAGCGCCGGCTAACGGCGTCCAAAACCGCTAAACGCCTCCAACGCCGGGTGGGTCTCTTCGACCCCCCGGCGTTTACACTGCGCGAGCAGACCTTCACCAGGGAATCTATGGATGACCACTAACACGCTCGAGAATCGGCGAAAGCCCGCTAACTTGAAGAACCGCCTCAAACTGGGCGAGTGGACGTTCACCGGCCTTACCGGCGCGGCCGGTCTGTTGGTCCTCGCCGTCATCGTCGGCGTGTTCTTCGTCCTCATCGATCAGTCGTGGGACGCCATCCGTGAGACCGGTCCCTCGTTCCTGTACGGCACGACTTGGGACCCGGCGCGCGGCACCTTTGGCGCCTGGCCTTTCATCCTCGGGACGCTCATTACCTCAATCTTCGCCCTAATCTTCGCCACCATCATCGCCGTCCTCGTCGCCCTCTTCCTCGTTGAGATCGCCCCCACCTGGGTCAGCCGCCCGATCTCCTACCTGGTCGAGCTTCTTGCCGCTATCCCGAGCGTTGTCTTCGGCCTGTGGGGAATCTTCGTCATGGGTCCGTTCATCCGCGACCGCTTCGGACCGGTGGTAGTCACGCTCTTCGGGTGGGTTCCCTTCTTCGATGGCACACCGCAGATCACAGGCCTCTTTTCAGGCTGCGTCATCCTCACGATCATGATTCTTCCAACGGTTATGGCCGTCTCCCGAGACGTCATCTCCGCGGTGCCGCGTAGCCAGCGCGAAGGGATCATGGCTCTTGGCGCCACCCGCTGGGAGATGATTCAGATCGCTGTTCTCCCCTACGCCCGCTCCGGAGTGCTCGGCGCCTCCATCCTCGGCCTCGCCCGCGCAGTTGGCGAGACCCTCGCCGTTACCCTCGTCATCGGCAACAGCGTGCGTATCCCCGATAACGTCTTCGCACCGGCCTACACCATGGCCAGCGTCATAGCGAACCAGTTTAACGAAGCCACCGGCCTCCACCAGTCTGCCCTCATTGAGGTTGCCCTGCTCCTCCTTCTCATCACTTTCGTGATCAATGTCGTCGCTCGCCTGCTTGTTTGGCGTGTGACTGGCGGCCAGCGCGCGGTGGTACAGGAATGACCACCTTCGACCGATCAGCCATACTCGCCCGCACCGAGACGCTCTACAAGCGCCGCAAGATGGTTAACCGCATCATGACGGGCGCGATGATCGTTGCCGTCGCAATCGCCGTCATCCCCCTCTTTCTTATCCTCTACTACCTTCTTCGCGAAGGCCTCCCCGGGCTCAGCCTGGACCTCTTCACTGAAGAACCGAACCGCCCCGGCCGTCCTGGTGGCGGCGTCCACAATGCGCTCGTCGGCAGTGGAATCATGGTCGGCCTTGCCTTGCTCATCGGCGTCCCGGTCGCCATCGGCACGGGAATCTTCCTTTCCGAGTATGGCCAGAACAGGGCGGGCGGGTTTGTTCGCTTCATCATCGAAGTCATGGCCGGCATCCCATCCATCACGATCGGGCTCTTCATCTACGGCCTGCTCGTGGTTCGCCAGGGCCACTTCTCGGCGATCGCGGGCGCCCTCGCACTCGCCATCATTCTAGTCCCCATCGTCGCCCGCATCAGCGAAGAGATGATGCTGCTCGTTCCTCGCTCGCTGCGCGAAGCGAGCTACGCCCTCGGCGCACCCAGATGGAAGACGGTCCTCAAGATCGTTCTCCCGACCGCCCTGCCGGGGATCATCACCGGAGTGATGCTCGGCCTCTCGCGCATTGCCGGCGAGGCCGCTCCGTTACTCTTCACCTCCCTCGGCAATCAGTTCTATTCCACGGACGTGACTGCCCCGATCGACTCCCTCCCGACACGAATCTTTACCTATGCCACCGGCCCCTACGATTACTGGCACGAACAGGCATGGGCGATGAGTTTCATCCTCGTGGGGATTATCCTGATAGTGAGCCTCAGCGTGCGCACCCTCTTCGGTTCGCGCGTTACGGTACGGCAGTAGAGGAGCCCGGAACATGGCCGACGTTCAAATCCGCAACCAGGAACCGCCGAGGCCCGCCGAAGCCGCTCTCGCCTCGCGCCCGACTCCGCTTCCCGTGTCGGAGTCGGGCACCGGAAACATCGCGATCAGCGCCCAGAATGTCTCTGCCTGGTACGGCTCCAAGATGGCCATCAGCGGCATCTCCATGGAGATCCAGAAGAACTCGGTGACTGCCCTCATCGGGCCCTCCGGTTGCGGCAAGAGTACCTACATTCGCTGCTTCAACCGCATGCATGAATTCGCACCCAACGCCCGCGTCGAAGGCACCATCCTCGTTGAGGGCGCCAACATCTACGAACCCGGCGTCGATCCCGCTCGTGTCCGCCAGCGCATCGGCATGGTTTTCCAGAAGCCGAACCCCTTCCCAACCATGTCGATCGCTGAAAATGTGGCTGCTGGGCTCCGGTTCATGGGCGTCCGCTCCAAATCCGAAATCGCCGACCGCGTCGAAGCCTCCCTCAAAGCCGCGGCACTCTGGGATGAGGTGAAGGACGATCTGAAGAAGCCCGGCATCGCCCTCTCCGGTGGGCAGCAACAGCGCCTCTGCATCGCCCGCACCATCGCCGTCGAGCCGGAGGTCGTTCTCATGGATGAGCCCTGCTCCGCCCTCGATCCGGTCGCCACCCTAAAAATCGAAGACCTCATGCGGGGGCTCGCCCAGCGCTACACCATCATCATCGTCACCCACAACATGCAGCAGGCAGCCCGCGTCTCAGATCACACCGCATTTCTGCTCATGGGGGACGATGGCGCCGGACACCTCGTAGAGTACAGGCCAACGGCAGACATCTTTACGAACCCGCGCGAAAAGCGCACCGAGGACTACATCACCGGACGCTTCGGTTAAGGAAGGCTGCTCATGACCCGAGACCTGTTTCAGGCCGAGCTCGTCCAGCTCCAGGACGAAGTCCTGGCGCTCGGCTCCATGGCCGAAAAGTCAATTCTCGATTCCATGGAAGCGCTGCGCGATGGCGACCCGGCGTGGTCCCGCAAGATCATCGAGGAAGACCAGCGCATCAACCGCAAACGTTTCGAAATCGAGGACCGCTGCATCTTCGTCGTCGCCAGCCAGCAACCCATGGCCTCCGACCTACGCGCCCTCGCCAGCATTCTCTACATCATCACAGACCTCGAACGCATCGCCGACCACGCCGAGGGAATCGCCAAGATCAACATCATGCTCGGGGACGAACCATTGCCCCGCCGCCTTGGCTACATCCCTGGAATGGCCGACCGCGCGGTTGCCATGCTTCGCGGCAGCCTGAAAGCCTACATCGACCACGATATTGAATCCGCCCGTCAGATCTGCGACGCCGATGACGAGGTCGACCATCTCCAGGATTCCGTCTACGAAGAGTGCATCAAGGCGATGATCGAGGACCCCGCCTCCATCCAGCGAAACACTTACCTGATCTGGACGGCCCACAACCTCGAACGCATCGCCGACCGTTGCACCAACATCTGCGAACGCGTCATCTACCTCGTCACCGGCCGCATGGAAGAGATCAACGTCTCGAAGTACTGATCGCGCTCGACAACTGCTGCAGCATCAATAACGCTTGGACGCTGGGGACACACCGCTGCCACTAACGCCCCGGTCTGCTAGAGTTCTCTTTCGTACGTCGTGGCGGGCGTAGCGTAGTGGTTATCGCGTCCGGATGTGGCCCGGAAGATCGCGGGTTCGATCCCCGCCGCTCGCCCCAAAACTCCCCAGTACGACTCCCGAGGCTGGGCCATCTTCCTGCCGTCCCGGAGGCGCGACTCGTGATCACCCGCGTCTCAACTGAATCTGCGGAGCGACCGCTTTTTATCGTCAATCCCGCGTCTGGCGGCGGGCGCACCCGGCGCCGCGTCGGGGCCTTAATTGACGCCATTGAGCGCGCCGGCCTCGATGCCAACGTCGTCTTCACCGACCACCCTGGCCACGGCCAAGCCGTTGCTGCAGAAGCGCTCGAGCGCGGGCACCGCTTCCTCGTAGCCTGCGGCGGCGATGGCACCGTGAATGAGGTCGCCAGCGCCATCCTCACGGCCGCCGCCGCCGAATACGTCCGAATCGGCACCGTTGGCCTGGGCACCGGCAAGGACGTCGCCAAGTGTCTCGGCATCGCTCGCGCATCGCGCGCCATCGCCGCCATCTCTACGGGCGCCGAGCGCCGGATCGACGCCGGAAGAGTGCTCGCTACCGACGCCGAGGGCTCCCCGATCGTCCGCTACTTCCTCCTGGAGGCCAGTGCCGGTTGGGTGCCGGAGATATCGCGGGCCACGCCGCGCTGGCTCAAGCGGCTCGGTGATACCGCGCCATACGTGCTCGTAGGCGCCGCTAAGATGTTCGGCCCCATGGGTCGCTTCTTCACGCTAACCATCGCCGACCAGCAGCACGACGGCCGCTACAACACCGTCAGCGTCCACAACATGGAACTCTGGGGCGGAGACCTCGTCGCCGCACCTGGCGCACTGCCCGACGATGCGCTCTTCGATGTCATTCGCTGGGGAGACCTCGGACGGCCCTCTGCGGTGCGGGCGATGCTCGGGCAACGCGCTGGTGGCACACACCTCGCGATGGACGGGATCGACCTCCACCGGGCCACCCGTGTCCAACTCTCCTCGCCGAAGCGCACGATGCTCGACCTGGATGGCGAAGCGGGCGGCTTTCTCCCCGCCACCATCGAAATCCTGCCCGGCGCGCTCCGTTTCGTCGCGCCCGCCTGACTTTGCGCCTTACAGACTCTGGGCCTCGCCCGGCTGGCCATGTTTCGCGCGCTGGGCCGCCTGCAACCCACCAATGGTCTCTGCCGACCGGTTGTAGATCTGCGGGACATCCCAACCGTTCAGCCCCGCGTAGGTATCGATCTGGCTGCGGTGGTGGATATCGTGCTCCATCATCATCATCAGCAGTCGCCATCCGGGCAGCGTTGCCTCGGAGTCGATCATCTCCACCCGGCGCTCCAACCACTCGCTCGGCGTCGCCGCGACCTGTTCGCGGAACTGCGCTGCGCTCAATTCCAGCGCCGGCAGCCACTGGGCGCGTGTCGAGACGTCGGGCGGCGGCGGGCTAATCCAACCCGTGCCAGCGTAGGCGCTCGCAAAATACAGCCGCGAGCCCGCCATATGGCCCACCAGCCGGTTGATGCTCCATGCCTTTTCGCCTTCACCGCTCGCCGGCGTCCAGCCCTCCGCTGCTGGCGGAAGCGCCGCGACATCCCGCATCGCCCGCTTGTTTACGCCATCGAAGTAGCGAAGGAAAGTGTCGATCGAGGTAAACATGGCAATCCCCCGGGAGATAATTCGCACCGCCGCTGCAGTGTAGCGCGGCCGTCCGCCCCGGCGCTTGCCTCGCCGCGTGGCGCTGCTACGCTAACGGCGCGCAAAGTCTTTCCTTCGAGGCGAATCAATGGCCAGCTCCCCACCTATCTCCGAAGAGGCCGTCGATGCCAGCATCTACCACATCGGGGCAATGTTTGCCATGTTCGATCCGCTACGTTTTCGCGCCTGGGCCGAACTTGGCCTGACTACCGCCCAGTTGCGCGTCCTCTTCCACGTCCGAAACGACCCCGGCGTTACCGCCGGCGAACTCGCTACCCGGCTCTCTGTCACCCCACCCACAATCTCCGGGATCGTCGATCGACTCGTAAAGCTCAGTCTCATCCGCCGCCAGGATGACAGCTCGGATCGACGCCTCGTGCGCAACCAGCTCACCGAGGCCGGGGAATGCGCCTGCAGCCGTTTAGAGCGTGGCTCCGAGATCTTCACCCGCCGCATCCTCATCGAAATGGACCCTCGCGATCTCGATTCCCTGCTACTCGGCCTGAAGGCCTTCATTACCGCCAGCAGCTACGTTTCCACCATCGAACCGAACCTCGCTGTTGTAGCGATGCCTGGAGAAAACCCCGCATGACTACCCCCAGGCGCGTCCGCACAATCGACCTGGAGAACCCCTTCGTCGAATCCTTCGAAGGGATGTGCGAGATGCTCCTCGTCCGCCACGGCGAACAGCAGTACCGCGAGAACATTCCCCTCGGCGAAGCTCTCGACGCTCCTCTCTCCGAACTCGGCTGGAAGCAGGCGCGCGCCGTCGGCGACCGGCTCGCGCCCGCGCGGATCGGTGCCGTCTACGCCAGCCCGTTGCAGCGAGCCCACAACACCGGCCGTGAGATAGCGAAGCATCACGGCCTCGAGCCGATCGTCCTGGAGGAGCTGCGCGAAATTGATCTCTGGCGCACCGCTCCCCAGGACAAGGGCCTCCTCGAGCTCTACACCGCCGCCGAGCTCGGCGAAATCTACCGCGGCGTGAGCCGCACCCGCAAACATAGCTCCTGGCCCCACTCCGAAGACGGCGAAGCCTTTAAGGCGCGGATTGTTGCAGCGCTAGATAAGGTCATCGCCGAAAACCACGGCCAGCGTGTCGCTGTCGCGTGCCATGGGGGCGTCATCAACGCCTACCTCAGCCACCTGCTCGGCTCAGCCTTCGACCACGTGGTCACCGTGCACCACACCTCAATCACCGTTGTGCGCGCCGCCGATAGCCGCCGCGAACTGCTCACCATCAACGACTACTCTCACGTGATGCCCTTCCAGAGCGCGCGTGGCGACATGAACGCCTGACCACGAACAGCGCAGACTCCCCGCACGATCGCCCGGCGATCTCCGCGGCTGAACACGCCGCGATGAACGCCGCCGCCTGGGACGAGATCGCCGTTGAGCGCCGTGAGTGGCTGGATGGCCTCGGCTTCGATGCGGCTTTCTTTCGCGCTGGCGGTTCCACCCTCTCTCAGCTCGAACTCGCGGCCCTTGGCGATCTGCGCGGCAAGCAAGTCCTCCACCTGCAGTGTGCAAGCGGAGAGGACACCCTCTCGCTCGCCAATCAAGGAGCCCACGTCACGGGAATCGATGTCTCGTCCGGCGGGATCGCCGAGGCCCGTGCGAAGGCCGCCGATGCTGGCATTTCGGCTTACTTCGAAGTGGCCGACGTGCAGTCTCTCCCTCCGGATTTTCGAACCGGTGCCTTCGACGTCGCCTACACCGGCCTCGGCGCGCTTGTCTGGCTCGATGACCTCGAAGGCTGGGCCCACGGCATCGCCGATGCCCTCAAACCCGGTGGGACCTTCCTCCTCTACGAACAGCATCCGCTCGATTACGTCTTCGAAGAGGTGGACGGCCGTCTCGTCGTCGTGCACTCCTACTTCGAGAAGGACCCTGAATACGAGACCGGCTGGGGCCACTTTCCCACCGAAAGCCAGGCCGCCACGAAGGTCGAGTTCTCCTGGTCCGTTGGCGAGGTCGTCTCCGCGCTCGGTCGCCACGGTGTCGCCACCCTCGAAGTCGCCGAACTGCCCGAGTGGGCTACTTCGCCCAACGGCACCAGACGCTACAGCCTCGACCACTTCCCCGGCCTCCTGCCCGACGATCTCGGGAAGATGCCCGTGGCTCTCCTCGTCCGCGCCCGTAAGTTGCTGTAGGGTCAGCCCGGCGAATTCAACTAGTCGAGCGCCCACTCTGCATGAACGGCGCCCCGAACGACAACACTGCGTCCATCGCCCACGGCGCCACTGTGTTCACGAAGTTGATGAACTGGGCGTCCAACGACATCACAATCTCCGGCTGCGGGAAGCGCGCATCCTGTACGATTGCCGCCGCCAGCCCCTCCGCCGGAAAGCCACGCACAAAGGGAGGCAGAGCCATCCCCACGTCGTTCTGCATCGAACCGAAGAACTCCGTCTCCACGAATCCCGGAAAGACCGTGCTCACGTCGATCCCGCCCGTGCTCAGCTCCGTGCGCAGCGCCTCCGAGAATCCGGCGAGGGCGAACTTCGTGGCGCAGTACGCCGTCTCGAAAGGCATCCCCCGCTTCCCCAGGATCGAGGAGACGTTGATGATCACGCCGCCCTGCGCCTGGCTCCGCATCACCGGTACAGCCGCCATGCAGCAGTGCACCGCGCCCCAGAAGTTCACGTCCATCAGCTTTCGGAACTCCTCCAGCGATTGTTCTTCGAACTTCGTTGACATGCCCGCGCCCGCGTTGTTCACGAGAATGTCGATGCTCCCAAACCGCTCCTTCGCCTTGGCGATGAGCTCATCGCACTGCTCCGCAACCGCCACGTCGGTTTGAACGCCGAGTGCCTTCGCGCCGCCCTCTGCTACAAATTCGTCGAGACGCTCCTGGCGGCGGCCGGCCACTACCACATTCGCTCCTTCCCGCAGAAACGCTCTCGCCGTCTCCAGCCCAATCCCGCTCGTCGCCCCCGTAATAACCGCAGTCTTCCCGCTGATCGTGCGAATCGCCATGGCCGGTCCCCTGAACGTGGAATGCCTCAAGACTACACGCCCCGCGCAAGCCACGGGGCCTCTGTAGGTTTTCTCGGCATGCCGGTCTTACCTGCCCTGCAGCAGGAGTACCCAACATGCATCGAAGTGTTCAAGGCTAGCTGGCGTGCGCCGCCCAGAGCGTCGGCCAGCCTTCCGCCCCGCGGATGAGCGCCTGCATTGCTTGTCGCTCCGCCTCCGCCGCCTCCGCGAGCGCGGCACCCAGCTTCTCCAGCGTTTCTGGCTCCAGCCGCGCCCGCAGCGGATCGAGGATCCCGCGCTCGGAGAGCCCTGCCACGGTATGCGGCCAGACGAAAAAGGCGAATCCACGCGGGACACCAAATGTGCCCCGGTGGCGGCCCAGCCAGATATGCCGCTCCTGCACCGTCGCAACCGGCTCCACCATCTCCGCGAACTGCGATTGCCTGTCGTTCGAGCGTGTGTCCACCAGCAACCGCTCGGTCATCAGCGTGAAGCCGATAGTTACCACCTCGCCCGTCTCCAGCAGCTGCCGGACGGCGTCCAGGTCAAGCGTAAGTCCATTTTCAGTCCGCATAAGAAGTCTCCGAACGCAATCCCCGTACTCGGAACTCGGAACTCTCGTAACGCCGAAGGGGTGCGGCTCGCGCCACACCCCCTAGCAGGTCTCCGAAACGGCCCGGCAGGGCCGGGTTGGGTGGGCCTAGTACATCGGCGGCGCGGAAGGCATGCCCATTGGGGCGGCTTCCGGCCGGTCGGTGATGAGGCAGTTGGTGGTCAGCACCATGGCCGCAATGGAGACGGCGTTTTCGATGGCCGAACGGGTGACCTTGGCCGGGTCGATGATGCCCTTGGCAACCATGTCGCCGTATTCGCCCTTCTGAGCGTCGTAGCCCTGGCCCTTGGCCAGCTTCTTCACAGCGTCCACCACAACCGAGCCATCCTGGCCGGCGTTGATGGCGATGCGCCGAAGAGGCTCTTCCAACGCGCGCCGCAGGATCTTCGCGCCAGTCGCCTCGTCGCCTTCAAGCTTCAGCTTGTCGAGCGCCGAGAGAGCGTTGATCAGCGCCACGCCGCCGCCGGGGACGATGCCCTCTTCCACAGCCGCGCGGGTCGCGCTCAGGGCGTCCTCCACACGGTGCTTCTTCTCCTTCAGCTCGACTTCCGTGGCCGCGCCAACTTTGATTACGGCCACCGAACCGGCGAGCTTGCCGAGGCGCTCCTGCGCCTTCTCCTTGTCCCAGTCGCTCTTCGCCTCTTCCAGCATGGCGCGAATCTGGCCGATGCGAGCATCGAGCTCCTTCTTCTTGCCCTTGCCTTCGATGATCGTCGTCTCTTCCTTGGTCGAGACAACGCGGCGAGCGCGGCCCAGGTCGGCCACTTCCACGCTCTCCAGGGTGCGCCCAATCTCTTCCGAGACGAGCGTCCCACCGGTCAGCACGGCGAGGTCGCCGAGGTTATCCTTCTGGCGGTCGCCGAAGCCCGGTGCCTTCACCGCGAGAATGTTGATCGTCCCTCGCAGCTTGTTCACCGCGAGTGTCGCCAGCGCCTCGCCGTCAAGGTCGCCGCAGATGATGACGACGTTCTTTGTGGCTTGCAGGATCTTCTCGAGCATCGGCAGGATCTCCTGCACCGAGCTCAGCTTCTTGTCCGTGATCAGGATGTACGGGTCTTCGATAACCGCTTCCATGCGCTCCGGGTTGGTCACGAAGTAAGGGCTGATGTAGCCACGGTCGAAGGCCATGCCATCCACATATTCGACTTCCGTCTGGATGCCCTTTGACTCTTCGACGGTGATCACTCCGTCCTTGCCGACTTTCTCCATGCATTCGCCGATGAGGTTGCCCACAGAGAGGTCGTTGTTGGCGGAAATGGTGGCGACCTGCGCCATCTGGCTGCGCTCGGTGACCTTGATACTGTTCTTGCGAATTGCTTCCACGAGGGCGGCGGCGCCAGCCTCGAGTCCGCGCTTCAGGCCCATGGGGTTCGCGCCGGCGGCTACGTTCTTCAGGCCCTCCTGCACGATCGCCTGGCCGAGCACGGTGGCGGTGGTGGTGCCGTCGCCGGCGATGTCGTTCGTCTTGGAGGCGATTTCCTTCGCGAGCTGTGCGCCGATGTTCTCGAAGGCGTCCTCCAGCTCAATATCCTTGGCGATCGTCACGCCGTCGTTGGTGATCGTCGGTGCGCCGAACTTCTTGTCGAGGACGACGTTGCGACCCTTCGGGCCAAG
>JBDSEP010000021.1:0-2519 GCA_039919985.1 Tepidiformaceae bacterium
CCGCCCAGGTGGGCGCCCGCATCCACGATGAGGATCTCGCCCGTAATCAGATCTGCGCCTTCGACAAACCAGACTGCCGCCTGGGCCATGTCCTCAGGCGTGCCGGCTTTCCGCAGCGGGGTGTTCCTCTCCTGGGCCGCCTTCGCCGCCTCGTAGGTGTCGTCTCCCAGGCCGCCGCGTAACCAGCGCCCCTGGATGAAGCCCGGACAGATAGTGTTCACCCGAATCTCTGGACCAAGCGCCCGCGCGAGGGAGAGCGTCATGGTGTTCAGGGCGCCTTTCGAAGCCGTGTACGCGATCGAACTGCCCACGCCCATGACACCAGCGATCGAAGACACGTTCACCACCGCGCCGCGGCCTGCCGCTTTCATGTGTGGCGCCACCGCCCGCGTCATCTGGAACGGACCGACGACGTTGACTGCGTAGATTCGCTGAAAGTCGTCCGCGTCCAGGCCCTCAAGGTCGGCGTGATTCACGAACTGGGTGGTGCCGGCGTTATTGATCAGCGCGTCGATCCTCCCCCACTTCTCGAACGCCGCCGCGGCCATCCGCCGGCAATCTACATCCTTCGAGACGTCCGCCTGGCAGAGCAGCACCTCAACGCCCAGAGCCTCGCAGGCCGCCGCAGATTCCCGGGCATCTTCTTCGCTCTTCGTGTAGTTGATGACCACGTTGCAGCCCTTGCTCGCGAGCATCTTCGCCGCGGCCGCACCCACTCCAGTCGCCGAACCGGTCACGATGGTCACGCCACCTTTGATCTCCATGCTGTTGCCCTGCCATTTCCTGTTGGTTCGCGAAGTCTACCCGCGCCTGCAGATCTCGGCACAGCTCCCCCGTGAGCGCACCGCGAGTCGTATAGACTCCACCGATGTCCCGTTGGCAGCGACATGGAGAGCAGAGAGCGATGCCCGTTGGCCTCGAGCGCGGCCGCGATGGCTTCGTGGCGGCCTGGGCGCTCGACCTTCCCGGCTGCTACGCGCTCGTTCCGCCGGGCCTGGATCCCATCGAGCGCATCAACATCGCGATGCTCGAGTTCACTGCCTGGGGGCACAACCGCTCCGCCGACCGCGCCTCCGTGGATGACAATTCCGCTGAAGTCGTCCAGACGGTGGACACCGGCGACGACCTCCGAGGAGGCGATACTACGGCGTTCTTCCTGCACGATGCGGAACCGCCAGGACCGAAGGAGTTTCCTCTCTGGGCGAACCCACACGACCGGGCCCTCGACGAACTCCGCGACCTGGCACTGTCCCTTCCTCGCGAGCTTCAAGACCTCCGTTTGGACGCCGAGGGCCGCACGCTCATCGGCGTCGTCCAGCACTGCGCTGCCACTGAGCGCTTCTACGCCAACCAGTTGGGCGAGGGCAGCGCTCGCCAGCCGAAAGACGGCCCGGACCCTTCTTTCCGCGAACTTCAAGAAGCCCACATGTGGCTCCAACAGGTGCTCTGCGATGTGCCCGCAGCCCTTCGCATCAAGCGGCCATCCTCAGCACTGCATGAGTTCGAGGAGTGGTCCGTGCGAAAAGTCATGCGCCGCTCCATCTGGCACCTTCGCTATCACACCTGGGAGTTGCGGCGCTCGATCGGCGGCATATGGCTGGATTAGGGCCACCAGGTTTGACACCGTATTACCGCTCGGAAACAATCCCGAAGCTTTAGAAAGTGAGGAGCGACCGTGAAGGCTGCTGTAATGTACGGGGCGAATCAGCCCCTGGTGATCGAAGATGTCGAGATCGAGGAGCCGCAGACCGGCGAGGTCCTCATCAAAACCGGGGCCAGTGGTGTCTGCCACTCCGACTTGCACTTCATGGAGGGCAAGTGGATGTACCCCACACCCGTGGTACTCGGCCACGAATCCGCGGGCACCGTGGAAAAGGTCGGGTCCGGGGTCACCAACGTGAAAGCGGGCGACCGCTGCGTCGTTGCCTTCGTCCAGTCGTGTGGAAAATGCGACCGCTGCATCACTGGCCGACCGGTGCTCTGCACCAACTCCATGTCCCTCAACCGCATGGGCCGCATCAAGCTCAACGGCAACCCCATGCCACAATTCGCCGGAATGTCCGCATTCGCCGAGTACATGCTCGTGAGCGCGAACGCCTGCGTGCGAATGCCCGACGACGTACCGATGGAAGTGGCCGCCCTTGTGGGCTGCAGCGTGATGACTGGCGTTGGCGCCGTAACCAATACAGCGAAAATCGCTGTCGGCTCCACCGTGGCGGTCATCGGCGCCGGGGGCGTCGGCCTGAATATCATCCAGGGCGCGAAACTGGCCGGCGCGTCTCGCATCATCGCCGTGGACCTGCTGGAGAATAAGCTCGCGGCTGCCCGGGAGTTCGGCGCCACCGACACCGTGGACGGCTCGAAGGGCGACGCGATCGCCCAAGTCCAGGCCCTCACCGGCGGCGGCGTTGATTGGGCATTCGAAGCCATTGGCCTTATGCAGACCGCGCAGCAGGCCTTCGAGATGGCCCGCCGCGGCGGCACCGCAGTCATCGTTGGCATGCTGCCGCTCGGCCAGG
>JBDSEP010000038.1:0-5174 GCA_039919985.1 Tepidiformaceae bacterium
TAACGCCGAGCGTGGTTCCCGTCTGGCACGGAGCCTGGATGCAGGAGAACGAGGCGTACGACTTGCTCGGCATCCGCTTCGAAGGTCACCCGAACATGTATCGCATCTTCCTCTGGGAGGGTTACCCGGGCTGGCCTCTGCGTAAGGATTTCCTCTCCATGCCCGGTGGCCTACAGCCCGGTCTTGCCGAGTTCGCGGGCGTCGCTCGACGTCCCGAACCGCCAGTAGTGGTGGTGCCCAATGAGTAGCGCAAGCGTGCTCCCGAGCGAACCTTTTGTGATCAATATCGGGCCCCAACACCCCTCGACTCACGGCGTATTCCGGATTCGCGCCACGGTGGATGGCGAAAAGGTGGTCGAGGCCGAGATGGTGATGGGCTACCTTCATCGTTCCATGGAGAAACTGGCTGAAGAACGGACCTACACGCAGAACATCCCGTTCACGGACCGCACAGACTATCTGGCCAGCATGTCCAATAACCTCGGGTACTGCCTGGCTGTGGAGAAGTTGGCTGGTATTCGCGTTCCCGAACGCGGCGACGCGATCCGCGTAGTCATGGCCGAACTCCAGCGGCTGGCAAGCCACTGCATGGCCGTTGGCGCTTTCACCAACGACACCGGAGCCTGGCAGACGCCAGTAATGTGGACGTTCCGAGAGCGCGAGAAGATCCTCGATATCTTCGAGATGACCTCCGGTGCCCGCCTGACCTGCAACTACATGCGTATCGGCGGCGTCGCTTTCGACCTGCGTCCGGAGTTCGAGCCGGCGGTCCGGAAGATTCTGAAGGAGTTTCCACCCTTCCTCGACGACATGACAAACCTGCTGGTGGAGAACGAGATCTTCCTCGCGCGAACCCGCGGGGTAGGTGTGCTTTCGCCGGAAATGGCTGCGAACGCCAGCGTCGCCGGACCGATGCTCCGCGGTAGCGGCATCGCGTGGGACATTCGCAAGGCGGACCCGTACTGCGGCTACGAGAAGTACGACTTTGAGATCCCGATCGGGTACCAGGGCGATAGCTTCGATCGCTTCATCGTCCGGCTTGAGGAGATGCGCCAGAGCCTGAAGATCATTGAGCAGGCGCTCGATGGGATGCCCGGCGGGCCGCACAGCACGCAAGTCCCGCTCGCGCTGCGTCCCCCCGCGGGCGAGGCGTACGCTCGCGTTGAGGGTCCACGGGGTGAGCTCGGCTACTACGTGGTCAGCGACGAGGGCCCTTCGCCGTATCGATTCCACATTCGTCCGCCGTCCTTTATTAATCTTTCGGCGCTTCGCGAAATGACGGTCGGCGGCACCGTGGCAGATGCAATCGTGGTTCTCGGCTCGATCGATATCGTGGTCGGGGAGATCGACCGCTAATGCACTTCCTCGTAACCAACAACTGGTACGACATTCGCGACCTTTCGAACCTCTCCCGGTTGATCCTCGAGAGCGTGGATAAGGTTGCGCCGCATGGCCTTGTCTACATCCTCGCGCCGCTAATTGGGTTTGTGGCGAGTTTCCTCATCTTTGTGCTTCCTTCCCAGCTCATCGTCGGGGTTTACGGGGAGCGCAAGATTATCGGTCGGATGCAGTCTCGCCTTGGTCCGAACAGGGTGGGGCCATTCGGACTTTTGCAGCCGATCGCTGACGCGATCAAACTCATGCAGAAGGAAGCGCTCACTCCGGCAACCGCGGACCGGGCGGTCATGTGGGTGGCACCCGTGATCTTCGTTGCGCCGGCAGTGATGGTCTTCGCAGTCATCCCGTTTGGGCCGCGTATGGTGCTCGCGGATATTCCGGTCTCGCTCCTCTACTACATGGCGATCTCCTCGATCCCCGTGATTGCCGCCTTTATGGCCGGCTGGAGCCACAACAACAAGTACTCGCTTTTCGGCTCCATCCGAGTGGTGGCGATGACGATCAGCTATGAAGTACCTCTCGTGCTCGCTCTTTTGGGGGTAGTAGTCTTCACGCACACGCTTAATCTCAACGAAATGGTGGGCTGGCAGAAGCACTTCGATATCTGGGTGATTGTGCTGCAGCCGCTCGCGTTCGTCATCTACTTCATCGCCGTAAGCGCGGAACTCAACCGCACCCCGACGGACATCGCGGAAGCAGAATCCGAGATCGTGGCGGGCTACCTGACAGAGTATTCGGGCATGAAGTGGGGGCTCTTCTACGGCATGGATATCGGCTATGCGCTCGCCGCCGCCGCGTTCGGCGCGACCGTGTTCCTGGGCGGCTGGTCGCTCTTTGGGCTCGACAAGTGGATTCCGACGTGGCTGATCATCATCGCCAAGACGCACCTGTTCTACTTCCTCTTCATCTGGACGCGCGGCACCCTGCCACGCCTGCGAAGCGACCAGCTCATGGCCTTCGCCTGGAAGTTCATGCTCCCCGTCGCGCTCCTTAACCTGGCTGTGATGGCCACCGAGCGCATGCTCTGGAAGGAAGCGGACTTCGAGCAGGTTTACCTCTACGTCTTCGCCGCCGTGAACATCATCCTCTCGATTGCGGTGGTCTACTTCTGGGCGCGCTTCCTCGGGTATCGCCCCGAAAATACGCCAACGCGACCGCGCATGGTGCGCGACACTCGCGGCTACGTTCCGCTCTCGGAAGTCCCCGGGAAGGGGGGCGGGCGATAATGCACGGCGCTGGCCCGGTCATCGCATTCTGGACACTTGCGGCCGTCACGCTGGTAGCGGGCGGCGGAGTGATGGTTTCGCGAAACTTGCTCCACGCTGTGCTCTTTCTGATCCTCACCTTCGTCGGTATCGCCGGCTTCTTCGTCCTTCTCTCGGCGGACTTCCTGGCGATGGCGCAGGTGATTATCTACGTTGGCGCTATTGCCGTGTTGGTCCTATTCGCCATCCTCCTGACCCCACGTGCAGGGCGAGATAATGGGGAAACGAAGATGCTCCTTCCGGCCGTTCTCCTCTCTATCTGTCTGGCCGCGGTGTTTCTCTTCGTCATTCACGATGCTTCGTGGTCCACGGTTAGTGAATCGCCGGGCCTTGGAGCAGCGGAACTCGGCGAAGCGCTGCTGACTACCTGGGTGCTGCCGTTCGAGATCGCCTCCGTGCTGCTGACGGCCGCTCTCGTTGGCGCGATCATGCTCGCCCGCTCCCCACAGGAAGAAGCGGAAGAGGCGCTCGCATGACGATCGGTATCGACCACTTCCTCACCGTTGGCGCGCTGCTTTTCTGCCTTGGGCTCGCCGTCGCTCTAAGCAAGCGCAACGCGATCGGCGTCCTCATGGGAGTCGAGTTGATGCTGAACGCCGTCACGCTCACGCTCATCACGTTTTCGCGATTCACTGTCAGCGACAGGCCGGTCACGGGCCACGCCTTCGTCGTCATGGTGATCACCGTTGCCGCCGCGGAAGCCGCCGTCGCGCTTGCACTGGCTGTTTCTGTTTACCGAAATCGCGACACCGTCGATGTCGACAAGATCAATCTGTTGAGGTCGTAGGTACGTGTGGGTTGAATTCATGACCGTACGCAACGCCTACGTGGCCGAGACGTGGCGCGAGCTATTCGCGGCGGAGGGCCTTTCGGTGCGCATCATCCCACCCATCGGACGCGGCGAAGCCGAATCCATGCGCGCGGAGCGCACACTTTACGTCCCCACCGGGAAGGCTCACGTAGCCCGAGAAATTCTGAGGAAGATCTAGCTGATGCCATTCCTCGAAGCTGCGGCGTCTGTGCCCTCCATCAAGGAGGAATACCTCTGGGCGATCATCGCCAGTCCACTCGTCGCCTGGGGACTGATCGTCCTCTACTTCCGGAAGCTTCCGAAGGTCGCGGGCTACCTCGCTATCCTGGGCATTGGGGTGGCCTGCGCGCTTAGCTACCTAACGCTTTTTAACGTGATCGATGCGGACGGCGGTATCGCCATCCACACGCACGAGTGGTTCACGAGCGGGCCACTGACTGTGAACCTCGGCGTGCGCATTGATGGGCTGAGCGCCGTGATGCTCGTCGTGGTCACCAGCGTCTCCCTGCTTGTCCAGATCTACTCCAACGGCTACATGGCTGGCGATGCTGGATACGGGCGCTACTTCGCCCACATGTGCCTGTTCACCACGTCCATGCTTGGCCTGGTGCTGGCGGACAACCTCTTCATGCTCTTCATCTTCTGGGAGTTGGTGGGCCTGAGCAGCTATCTGCTGATAGGTTTCTGGTTCCATAAGCCGAGCGCCGCCGCCGCCGCCAAGAAGGCGTTCATCGTGACGCGCATCGGAGACCTGGGCCTGCTGGCGGCGTTGCTCCTGATCTGGACACGCGGCGGCACCTTCCAGATAGATGAGATTCAACGCCTCGCGATCACCGGCGCTCTCTCCTCGACCGTCATCACCTGGTTCGCCCTGGGCATTTTCGCCGGGGCCGCAGGAAAGAGCGCCCAGTTCCCGCTCCAAGTCTGGCTCCCGGACGCAATGGAGGGCCCGACTCCGGTTTCGGCGCTCATCCACGCGGCAACGATGGTGGCTGCCGGCGTCTACCTCGTCGCTCGCTTCTTCCCCGTGTTCGAAGCCTCAACTGACGCCCGGCACGTCGTCGCCTGGATCGGTGCCATCACGGCCGTCCTTGCAGCGACGATTGCGCTCGTGCAAACCGACTTCAAGCGCGTGCTCGCCTACTCCACCATCAGCCAGCTGGGCTACATGATGCTGGCGCTCGGGGCGTTCGGGTACGTCGCGGCCATCTTTCACTTATTTACCCACGCCTTCTTCAAGGCGCTGCTGTTCCTGGGCAGCGGCTCAGTGAATCACAGCACCAACACCTTCGACATGCGCAAGATGGGTGGCCTGAAGAAGTTCATGCCGATCACCTACTGGACGTTCATGATCGGGTCGCTCAGCCTCGCCGGGATCTTCCCGCTGGCAGGGTTCTGGTCGAAGGATGAGATTCTGCTGGATGCCTGGCGGGAGAACCGCGCGCTCTGGGCGGCAGGCGCCGCAGTAGCGTTCATGACGGCGTTCTACATGTTCCGGGCGATCATCCTCACCTTTCACGGCGAGTACAAGGGCGGCGAGCCAGTCGATCACCACGATGAGGACAACCATTTTCACGGCGACCCGCTCCATCCGCACGAGTCGCCATGGGTGATGACGCTTCCGCTCATCATCCTGTCGGTGCCGGCGATCGCGGCTGGTTGGTTCGCCTACCACGAGAAGTTCGGGACGTTCATCAGCG
>JBDSEP010000051.1:0-2720 GCA_039919985.1 Tepidiformaceae bacterium
GTAGGCCAGGATGCGATGCTCGAACGCGTGCTCGTCGCACTGCTCGCCGGCGGTCACCTGCTGATCGAAGGTGTCCCGGGACTCGCCAAGACGCTCACCGTCAAGACCGTCGCCGATGCCATGGGCGGCACCTTCCAGCGCATTCAGTTCACGCCAGACCTCGTCCCCAGCGACCTCGTCGGCACGCGCATCTATCGCCCGGACACGGCCACCTTCGAAACCGAACCCGGTCCCGTTTTCTGCAACATCCTTCTCGCCGACGAGATCAACCGCGCCCCGGCCAAGGTCCAGTCCGCGCTCCTCGAAGTGATGCAGGAGCGGCAGGTCACCATCGGCCGCCAGACATTCCCGGTGCCTGACCCCTTTCTCGTGATGGCCACCCAGAACCCCATCGAATCCGAAGGCACCTACCCACTCCCGGAAGCCCAGGTGGACCGCTTCATGATGAAGGTGCTCGTCGATTACCCCGACCATCTCGAAGAGCTCACGGTCGTGCAGCGCTCGCTGGCCGCCGCAGCCACCGTGGAGAAGGTCCTGCCAATCGAGACCCTCCACGCCTACCAGGCGCTCACGCGCGAGGTCTACGTGGATAACGCCGTGGCCGATTACGCCGTCCGCCTCGTGAACGCCACCCGCCACCCGGAGAGCGTTGGCCTGCGCCGCCACCAGCCGCACATTGCCTACGGCGCCAGCCCGCGAGGCTCCATCAACCTCATCCACGGCGCCCGCGCGATTGCTCTCCTCCGCGGCCGCAAGTACGCCCTCCCTCACGACGTCTTCGATATCGCCAAGGACGTCCTTCGCCATCGCATGGTCCTCAGTTACCAGGCTCTGGCCGATTCGGTAACCTCGGACAAGATTCTCGATGCCGTCCTCGTGGCCGTCCCCCAACCCCAGATCGACCTCACCCACGACGCGAAGCGGCCTGCGCCCTCCGAAACCCTCGCCGCTCCCACGGATTGGCGCGAGGCCACAGCGTGAGTACCCCTCTGCTCTCCATCGTGCGCACCCCGCAAAAGCCGGGACCGGGACCCATGCCCGATGCCCTGCTGCGCGCGCTCGATCTCACCATCGGGCGGCGCATTCAGGGCCTGCTCGCCGGCGATTTCCGCTCCGCCGCGCTCGGCCAGGGCACGGAACTCGCCCAGATGCGCCTCTACGAACCCGGCGACGATGTCCGCCAGATCGATTGGAACCTGACCGCCCGCACCGGCCAGCCCCACGTCCGCATGCAGATCGCGGAACGAATGCTCACCACCTGGGTGCTGCTCGATACCTCGCCCTCCATGCGCTTCGGCACCGCCGACCGCCGCAAAGCGGACGTCGCGGAGGGCGTCGCCGTCGCTATGGGGCATGTCGCCACCAGACGCGGCAACGCCCTCGGCGTACTCACCTTCGGCGACGATGCTCCACAGACCATCACGCCTGCGCAGGGTCGCCGCGGAATGCTCGGTCTGCTAACCGCCCTCCGAGGCGAAGAGCAGGCCGCCAGCGGCGCAACCTCGCTCGGCGAGGCGCTCGGCCGCCTCAATCGCATGGGCCGCTACGGCAACCTCGTGATCGTTGTCTCCGATTTCCGCGGTGACCCCGCATGGCGCCTCCCGCTGCTCGAACTCACCGCCCGACACACGGTCATCGCCGTCGAAATCCGCGACCCCCGCGAACAGGAGCTCCCCAACGTCGGGGAAATCTGGATGAGGGATCCCGAGACCGGCCGGAGCCTGCGCGTCGATACCGGACGCCGTGACATCCGCGAACGCTTCGCCCAAGCCGCCACTAACGAACGGGCGGATGTTGCCCGCCTCCTCACCGAATCCGGCGCACGCCACCTCGTCCTCTCCACTTCTGGCGATTGGCTGCGGCCCTTCGCTTCCTTTCTCCTCCGCAAGGACGGCTTCAGATGACCTTCGCCTATCCGGCCGCCCTCGCTCTCCTGCTCCTCATCCCGCTCGCCCTCGCCGGCTACCTGGTGATGCAGAAGCGCCGTTCGCGCTACGCCATCCGCTTCACAAACCTCGACCTTCTCGCCAACGTCGTAGATAAGAGCCCCAACTGGCGGCGGCACCTCCCCCCGCTGCTTTCGCTCGCCGCGCTCGCCCTGCTCCTCATGGGCCTCGCCCGCCCCGAGATCACGACTCGAACCCCCAAGGAAGAGGCCACTGTCGTCCTCGTAACCGACATCTCGGGTTCGATGAACGCCACCGACGTGGAGCCTACGCGCCTCGTCGCCGCCCAGAAATCCGCCGAATCCCTGCTCGCCAAGCTGCCCGCCAAGGTCCAGGTTTCGCTGGTCAGCTTCTCCAGCAGCGTGACCGTCCTCGTGCCGCCAACCACCGACCGTAAAGCCGTGACCGATGCCCTCGCCCGCCTCCGGCCGCGCGGCGGCACCGCCATGGGAGATGCCCTGACCACCGCCCTCGACGTCGTCCGCCCACCCCAGGCCAACCCGCCTGTCGTGAGCGGCAGCGGAGCCGCGCCCAAGGCATCACCCACCCCAACGCCGAAGCCCGCAGCCGCCGCTGGCACCACTCCTACCCTCACTCCCGCCTTCATCATCCTCCTATCGGATGGTGCGCAGACCCTTGGCATCGTCCAGCCCCTGGACGCCGCCGATGACGCGAAATCCCGCGACGTGCCCGTCTTCACCATCGCCCTCGGCACCCAGGAAGGCGTCGCCCAGGTCGAAGATAACCAGGGCCGCCAGCGTACCGTCCGCGTCC
>JBDSEP010000256.1:0-10574 GCA_039919985.1 Tepidiformaceae bacterium
GCCTTTCGAGGACGCCGGTCTGCTTATCCACCTGGACCATCACGACAACCACGCCGTCAGTCGAAAGGTGGGCGCGGTCGCGGAGGATGTGCTGGTCAACGTCCCCGATGCCGAGGCCATCGACGTAAACGTAGCTCGCCGGGACGCGGTCCGCGAGCCATGCCGACTTTTCGTCTATCTCGAGGACGTCGCCGTCGGTCATCACGAAAGCGTTGCCCTTGGGCACGCCAACAGATTCCGCAAGTTTGGCGTGAACCACCAGGTGGCGATACTCGCCGTGCACGGGCACAAAGTACTCGGGCTGGCAGACGGCCTGGAGAATCTTCAGCTCTTCGCGGCTGGCGTGGCCGCGCACGTGGACGTTCGAAACGCGGTTGTAGAGGACGTCCGCGCCGAGGCGGAAGAGGTTGTCGACGTTACGGTAGACCGCCTGCTCGTTCCCGGGCACCGGGCTAGAGGAGAGCACGATGGTGTCCCCCTTCGCGATGGTGATGTGGCGGTGCTCACCGTTCGCCATGCGGGTGAGGGCGCTCGTGGGCTCGCCCTGGCTGCCTGTGGTGACGATGGCGAGCTTCGACGGAGAAGTGTTGCGCATCTCCTCCACTCCGATGATTACGCCGTCCGGTGCGTTGATGTAGCCGAGCTGGCGGGCCATTGCCACGTTGTCAATCATCGACCGGCCGGTGACAAAGACTTTGCGCCCGGTGAATACGGCGGCGTCCACGACCAGTTGCACTCGCGAGATGAGCGAGGCGAAGGTGGCGACGATGACGCGCGCCTCGGCATTCACGAAAATCGTACGCAACGCTTCGCCGACGAGCTGTTCGCTCGGCGTGTAGCCGTCCATCTCGGCGTAGGTGGAATCCGCCATCAGCAGCAGGCAACCCTCGGCACCAACCTGAGCGAGGCGGATGAGGTCGGTGTGCTGGTCCATCACCGGCGTGTGGTCGAGCTTGAAGTCGCCCGTGTGGACGAGCAGGCCGAGCGGGGTGCGGATGATCAGGCCACAGGCATCCGGGATGCTGTGCGCCACCGAGAAGAACTCCACCTCGAAGACGCCCGCTTTGGTGATCTCACCGGTCGGCACGACGTGCGTCTGCGCGCCGTTGAGCAGCCGGTGTTCGTTGAGCTTCACGCGAATCAGTCCGTCGGTAAGCCGAGCCGAGTAGATGGGAGCGTTGAATTCGCGCATGAAGTACGGAAGCGCGCCAACATGATCTTCGTGGCCGTGTGTGAGGAAGACTGCTCGCAGCTTCTCTTTATGTTCGCGGAGGTAGGTGAAGTCGGGGATGACGAGGTCGACGCCAAGCATCTCCTCCTCGGGGAACATCAAGCCGACATCGACAACGATTATGTCGTCTCCGTACTCGATGAGCATCATGTTACGGCCGATTTCTCCCAGACCGCCAAGAGGGATGATTCGCAGGTTATTTTCTGTCATGGGTTCCTTCAGTCGAAAAGAGGTTTCTGTTGATTTAGTGCTGAGTCGGGGACGCCGGCGGTGGCATGCTGCACTTCCGGCGTAGGCGTGGTGGAGGGATCAACTTTGGGCTTCGGCGCGCGAGCGCGCATGCGACGGGCCCGCTCGAGTACTGCTGGCAGCGTGCGAAAGTCGTTCAGTATGGTTGCGCGAAGGTGCTGCTGGTGGAGTGCTGCCGCGGGGTGGAACATCGGGACGACGAAGAGGCCATCCGCCTCGCGGACACTCCCATGAATGCGAGAGATGGTTTCGCCCGGAAACCATTTCGCCATAGAGATTCGGCCGAGGGTTACCACGACCAGGGGGTCCACGATGGCGATCTGTTCCTCAAGGTAGCCGCGGCAAGCGGTGATCTCGGGAGGTGCGGGATCGCGGTTCGCGGGGGGACGGCACTTCAGCACGTTGCAGATGTAGACTTCGTGACGCTTCAAACCCGCTGCTCCCAATAACTCCTCGAGGAACTGGCCGGACTGCCCGACGAAAGGTCGGCCCTCCCTATCCTCGTTCGCCCCGGGTGCCTCGCCGATCAGGAGGATTTCGGCGTTCAGTGGGCCTTCGCCCGGCACGGCGTTCGTGCGCGTTTCCGAGAGAGGGCAGCGCACACAATTTCGCACCCGCCCGTACAGATCTTCTGCGAGGCTGGTCTGTGAGGTCATGCCGGTTCAATCTCCGTCGCCAGTATCGCCTGTTTGTCGCCCTGGCGCAGTCGGTGGGTGGCGGTGAGAAGCATCTGGAGGCCGAGGCCGACGAGGATCAGCGCGAAAAGGAGTTGGAGCTGGCGGGCGTCGAGGAGCGTGGCGATCAACGAACCGGCGATTCCGGCGGGCACAGCCGTAGGGATAATCCACTTCGCAACCGCCACATCTACCGTCCCCTGCCGGTAGTGCACGAATGCCCCGACGGCGGATGAGAAGACGATCACCCAGATGGAGACTCCCTGCGCCTCATGCTGGCCGACGCCAAGCAGCAGGACGAGCGCGGGCACGAAGATCGAACCGCCACCGACGCCGAGGGCACCGGACGCGAGCCCACCGACGAGACCGATCAGTCCACCCACGAGCAGCTCCCGCGTGCCGCTTACGCTGAAGACCGGCTGGACGCCATGGACGAGCAGCAGTCGCAGGGCAACCAGGATCAGGAAAAGTCCGAGCAGTTGCCTCAGGCGCAGCCCCGGCAGAAGTCTGCTTGCGCGGGCTCCGAAGTACGCACCGCTGGCGGAACCTGCGATGAGTATCGCCACCAGCCGAAAGTCAACCTGCTCCTGGAGCGAATAGGTAATGGCCCCGGCGAGGGCGGAGAAGGTAATGGTTAGGAGCGAGGTGCCGTGCGCCGTATGCTGGCGAATCTTCATCACCCCGGTCATCAGGGGGATCATGATCGCCCCGCCGCCGCCGCCAAGAATGCCGCTCAGGAGTCCACCACCGGTGCCCGCTACGAGCGCGGTCACGGCGTGGCCGTTGCCCTTACGTTGCACTGATGGGCACCCGCTCGCGGGGCTTCTGGACGAGCCTGGCCATCAGTACGCCAAGAAAGTAGAGGAGGAGCAGGGGCCCAGCGACAAGCGACTGGTTAAAGGGGTCCGGAGTCGGGGTAATGATGGCGGAAATTACGAAGATGATGATGATCGCGTAGCGCCAGAAGTGGAGCAGCTGGCCGGCGCGCACCACGCCGAGTCTCGCGGCGAGCGTAAGGACCATTGGCAGTTCGAAGGCGACGCCCACCCAGAAGATGATGCGCGTGGCAAAGCTGATGTACTGGGGGCCGCCGATCGCCGTCTGGAAGTTCTCCGAACCGAGGTCCAGCAGGAACCCCAACGATGCCGGCAGGATTATCCAGTAAGCGAATGCCATTCCCAGCATGAGGAAGAAGACGACGCCAATCATTCCCGGGAAGACCAACCGCTTCTCACGCGCGGTGAGACCGGGGACGATGAACGCGAGCAGTTCGTAGACCCAGACCGGAGAGGCCAGGATGAGGCCGCCGTAGAGCCCGACCTTGAACAGAATGCCAATCGTCTCGGTCGGCGAAAAGACGTAGAGCTTGAAGTCCGGATGGTCGGCGCGAGCGGGCGCGAGGAGCCAGCCGAGGATCGTCTCCCAGAAGATGACACAGGTAACGACGCCAATGATCAGTGCGAGAGCGCAGACGATGACGCGGTTGCGGAGTTCGCGGAGGTGGTCCAGGAGGGTCATTTCGGGGCCGCCCTGGTGGCCTGGCACGCTCTCCAACGGGACGACGGGTTCGCTGGGCTGCGCGCTCACGGCGGCGCCTAGAAGAGCAGCGGAGGCGTTTTTTCGGGCTCCGCTTTCGTATCAGGTCGAGCGTCGATTGCGGGAATAGCAGGCTGGGCCGCATCGCCCGCTGCAAAGGTGGGTGAGGAGACGGCGCTCAGGCTGGGGAGCAGGGGCTCCTGGGAGGCCAGCCGAATCGGTTCGGTGGCGTCGCGCAGCTCCGCGTTCATCTTCGACTGTTCTTCGCGGAGCGTGTTGCGGGTGGCATCCACCTCGCCACGGAGCGTCTTGTACTGGTCTTCGACGTAGCCGATCTCATCGCTGAACTCGTCGCGGACCGCGCGCGCGTACTGCTGCAGCGTGCGTACTGCCTTGCCAATCTGATAGGCCATGCCGGGGAGGCGTTCGGGCCCTACCACAACAAGCATCAATACCAGCACGAGGAGAAGCTCCTGGTAACCAACGCCCAGGAATTCCACTTCACCCTCCCCCGTTCCAAGGACCGTGAGGCTTCAAGCCTACTTGTCTTCGATCCCGTGGTCCCTCAAGTAGTCTACGGCGTCCTGCACAGTAGCGATCTTTTCCGCATCTTCATCGCTAATCTCAAGCTCCCCGGCATCTCCGGAAAACTCTTCTTCGAGGGACATGATTAGCTCGACGAGGTCGAGGGAATCGGCGTTCAGGTCTTCGACAAAGGAAGCGGTGGGGATGACTTCTTCGTCTTCCACACCAAGCTGCTCGACGACGATAGCGCGGACGCGTTCAAAGACTGTTGGCACGGGGAGGGGCTCCTGGGTAGTTAAGTTTGGGGGTTGTTCCGGGGTTGACGCCGGCTTGGCGAGACTCGAAGCGCTGATTTGTTGGCTTACGGTCCTCAGCACTCCATTTACAAACGCTGGCGAACTCTCTCCGCCGTAACGGCGAGCGAGTTCGACGGCTTCGTTGACGACCGCCGCGACCGGCGCCGAATTGTCGGCAAGCAGTTCCCATATTGCAAGCCTGAGAATGTTCCGGTCAACGATCGCCATCGCATCGAGGTCGTACTTTGGGGCAGCGGCCGAGATGAACTCATCGGAAATCGCGCGCCGTTCGAGCACACCCTGGAGCATACGCGCGGCGCGGCGCTGCGCTTTACCCTCGCCAACTGCCGGGTCGTCGTCGCTCGCCTCGGCAAGGCGGCGATCGAGGACGTCGGCCGGGTTATGTTCGCTGCTCTCCGCCTCGTACAGCGCCTCGAGGACTACCTGCCGGATGGAACGCTGCGTGCTGCCACTCACGCCATCACCATTCCGCCATCCACCTGGATACACTGTCCCGTGATGTAGCTCGCGCCGTCCCCGGCGAGGAAGGCTACGAGCGGCGCGACGTCTTCCGGGTTGGCGATCCGACCCAGCGGCACCTGGGCCATGACCGCGGCGATCTGAGACTCGTTCATGCCAGCGGTGATATCGGTGGCGATGAAGCCGGGTGCAACCGCGTTCACGGTAATCCCGCGCGACGCGACCTCGCGGGCGACCGCACGGGTGAACCCGATGATTCCCGCTTTTGCCGCCGCGTAGTTCGCCTGCCCTGCGTTGCCCATGACGCCCACCACGCTCGTGATGTTGATGATTCGCCCGCTGCGCGCCCGGAGCATTGGGCGCATGGCCGCCTTGGTGACGAGGAAGGTGCCGCGCAGGTTCGTGTTCTGCACAGCGTCCCAGTCGGCCTCGGACATCCGCATCAGCAGTCCGTCGCGGGTAATGCCGGCGTTATTGACGAGGATGTCCAGCCCGCCGAACTGCTCGGTAGTGGCCTTCACGAGGGCGGCGGCTTCGTCCGGCTTCGAAACGTCCGCTCCGACGGCTACGGCCTCTCCGCCGGCGTCTCGAATCGCGGTGAGGACGGCTTCGGCAGCGGCGACGTTCGATTGGAAGTTCACGGCAACGCGCGCGCCACGCGCTGCGAGTTCGATAGCGATCGCTCGCCCGATGCCGCGGGAAGCGCCAGTAACCAGTGCTACCCGCCCGTCCAGTTCTCTCACGCGGTTGCCCCCTAGAGCTGGACGTGCACCGAAGCAGCGTCGTTCACATTGATGCAGTTCGCCTTGCGGAGCATGCGCCGAATGATAGCGCTGAGCACCCGACCCGGGCCGAACTCGATGAAGGTATCCACGCCGTGTGAACCGAGGTATTCCACGGTACTGCTCCACTGCACGGGGCGGCAGACCTGGTCCACGAGTTCGTGGCGAATGGCCGTTTCGTCCGTGACCGGAGTGGCCGTGCAATTCGCGATGAGCGGGATCGCGGAGCCACTGATGGCGGCGGTGGCGATCGCCTGCACCATGCCATCGGCGGCGGGCCGCATGAGCGAACTGTGGAATGCGCCGCTCACGCTTAGGGGAATCACTTTCGCCGCGCCCCGCGCCTTGGCGTAGTCCATCGCCCTCACAACAGCCTCGCGCCGACCGCCGATGACAATCTGGCCGGGCGCATTTACGTTGCAGATCTCCGCGCCCGCCTCGCGGCAAACGTCCTCGCAGTCCGCCACATCCAACCCGAGGACGGCCGCCATGGTGCCGGGATTCTTATCCCCCGCGGTCTGCATGAGTTCGCCGCGCGTGCGGAGCAGGCGGATGGCCTCATCGAAGGGGAGCGACCCGGCGGCCACCAGGGCGGAATACTCCCCGAGGGAGTGGCCCGCCACAAACGCCGGGGTTTCGAGCAGTTTTGGGGAGACTTCGGTCGCTACTTTTAGCAGCGCGAGGCTCGTGACGGCGATGGCGGGCTGGGCGTTTTTAGTCTGCTGGAGTTCCTCTTCGGGCCCTTCGAAGCAGAGCTTGCTCAGCTTGAAGCCGAGAATCTCGTCGGCGCGATGGTAGAGTTCGCGCGCAGTTTCAAACTCGTCGTAGAGCTCTTTTCCCATCCCCACGGATTGCGCTCCCTGACCGGGGAACACAAAAGCGCGGCCCTGGATTACAGGACCGCGAAAAGTGATGAGCGGTTCCGCCACGTCTGGCGAGGCTAGCTGTCGAGTTCCGGAGCCGGCATTGCGATGACTTCCCGGCCCCGGTATGTCCCGCAGATCGGGCAGGCGTGATGGGCGAGACGGGGGCTCTTGCAGCGAGGACAGTCGATCACATGCGGCATCTGGATCTTCAGATGGCTGCGCCGTTTGCCCTGGCGAGAGCTCGGATATTTCCGCTTCGGTAGCGGGGGCATAAGGGGTCTCCTTCAGGTCGTTACTCATTTATCGAGCGCTTCAGCGCGGCGAGCGCCGCCCATCTCGAGTCGATAGGTCCGCGGGCGCAGCGGCAGGTTGCAATGCTAAGATCCTGACCGCATTCCGGGCAGATGCCAGGACAGTCCGGACGGCAAAGCGGCTGCATCGCTGCAGCCATCTCGCTATATTGCCGCACCGCCTCCGTAATGTCGATCGTGTGGTTCAGTGGGATGAGGAAGGCCTCCGCGTCCTCCGGCGGGGCGAGGTGGGCGCCAGTGGCCACATCAACCTGTTGGACGTAGTTCTCATCGAAGCTGATATGTGCGGGATAGCCGAAGGGAGCGAGGCAGCGGCTGCAGGTGTCTTCGAAGACGATGTCCGCCTCGCAGCAGACCAGTACACCATCCGGCGTGCGGATGAGATCCACACTCCCGCGGTGCACGGGAAGATCGGGCTCCAACTGGTACTGGCGGCTCGAACCAGGCTGCTCGCGCAACAGGGTAGCGACGTTAAAGAGCACAAGTCACCTCCTGGCGAGTCTCGCTCCCAGTATATCGAGGGAGCCGTGGAGCGAAGCGGCCCCGCGCCATAACGGTGGGGGTTGCGTGACGATTCTCGAGAAGGGCGCCCGCTGGGCTGTACGTTCGAACGCGCTCTCGCTAATGTTAGCGCTAGGGTTAGCCCAGTTTTATGAGCCAAGTAAACGAGATTCAGACACTCCAGGAGATCGACGACCAGGGCGCGACCTTGCGGGCCGCCCTGGAGAGCGTGGAAGCGAAGCTCCGAGGCGATCCAGAGCTTGATGAAGCGCGCAGAAGGTTGGCCGCCGCCGATGCCGAGCTCGCGCCGGTGAAAAAGGACCAGGTTCGCGTAGACGGCCAGCTGAAGCTGCTGACCAGCAAGATCGAGGGCGAAGAGAAGCGGCTCTACAGCGGCACGGTGACCAACTCCAAGGAGTTGCAAAACATCCAGCATGAAGTGGATTCGCTGAAGGAGAATCGCGCGAGGCTCGAAGACCAGCTTCTGGAAGTCGAGCTGCGGCTGGATTCGGCGAGCCGCGAACAGAAGGCAGCGGCCCAGGACGTCAACGATCGCGACAAAGCGCGGAGCGTCCAAATTGAGGGCTGGAAGCACGAAGTACGGGGCTTGAACGACTCCATCGCCCGGGGCGACGCGCGCCGCGAAGCACAGAAGGAGAAGGTGGCCCCGCGTTCGCTGGCGCTTTACGAGGACGTGAGACGCCGCCGCGGAGGGATGGCCATCGCTCGCGTTCAGGGGAGCACCTGCGGCGCCTGCCGCATTCAGATGCCCGACTCCGTGCGCAAGAAGGTCTTTAATTCCGAGGTGCTGGCCCAGTGTCCCAACTGTGAGCGCATTCTCTACCTCGGCTGATCGAATTCGGAGGAAGCCATGAAAGCGGTCGGCTACTTCGTCGAAGGTGCCAGGCGGGGGAGCGCAAAGCGGAGCATCGGTGAGCAGAACCAGGCGTTCCTCGATTTCTGCACGCGTCAGGGATTCGAAGTGAGCGCCACCTTCCTTGATACGACCGGCCCCACAGAAGCGGGGGCAGCGGCTGCCCAGCCGGGGTTCCGGCAGATGCTGCAGTTCCTGCAGCGCGCAGACCGGGGCTTTGCCGTCGTGGTGGTGGATGCGGTGGGGGCGCTTGGGCCGAACCTCGGGCAGGCGGCGATGAAGCTGCTGACGATCGAGAATTGTGGCGTCCAGGTGCTCCTCGCGAACAATGGTCACGAGGCGGCGCGAGAGATTGTGAGCACCTGGGCGGACCGCGGCGAAGGCACGCCGGTCTCCGAGAAGGTGCGCTCGGCTATGCGTCGCAAGGCTGTGCGGGGGGAAGTGCTGGGGCGACCGCCGTACGGTTACCGCGTCGGGCCGCGACGCCGCCTGGAACTGGTAGCGGAAGAGGCAGTGGTGGTGCGCTACATCTTTCGGCTCTACCTGCAGGAGGGCATGGGCATCCGCAAAATCGCGGGCCAGCTGAACGAAGAGAAGGTGCTCACGCGGCGCGGCGGGCGATGGAGCATGGTCACCGTGCGCGACCTGCTGCGGAATCGCAGCTACCTCGGGACGTACCAGCGATTCGGCGTGAAAGTGCCTGGCAGCCACCCTGCGCTCGTTTCGGCGGAGGACTTTCGCACGGTGCAGGAACGTCTGCAGGCGCACCACGGCGGACAGCGCGAGCGCACGGTTACGCCGTTCCTACTGAGCGGGCTGGCCTTCTGCGCCCGCTGCGGCAACAAGATGATCGGCGTCAGCAGGCGGCAGAAGTGGACGACCAAGAGTGGCGAACAGCACAACGCCGCGTACCGCTACTACCAGTGCGAGAGCCGTACGAACCAGAGCGCCTGTGGCTACAACACGCAGCGCGCCGCAGAACTGGAAGCGAGACTGCGCGAACTGCTCTCCGAGGATTCTCCGGGCGTGAGCCGGGTGCGCCGCGCAGGGAATGTCGATTCGTACCTGCTCGACGTGATCGGGCAGGTGGGCAAAGTCGAATCGCGGATGAAACGCTCGCGCCGCCAGCTCGAGGAGATCGTTGCCGATGCAGCCCACGGGCACATTTCGGTGGAGCGGATGCGTGCACTTGGGGGCGCCATCGCGCGCGAACAGGAGGGGCTCGAATCCGAGCTCACGGCGGCCCGCGACCACCTGCAGGCGCAACAATCGGAAGTCGACAGGCGGCGTCACCTTGCGGACCTGCAGAAGCGATTGGTGCGCGAATGGGAGGGGCTCGAGTTCGATGCGCTGCAGCGAAACCTGCGGGAGCTCGTCGATCGGCTGGAGGTCGACGGCGACGAGGTAAAGCTCTACCTACGGATCTGAGTCCACCGGACGGTTCGCGCACTCGGAGGGCACAACGTTGAGTTCGATGGGCCGCTTCAGAAAACAATTGCTGGAAACCCATTGACAGCGGGTGTACGTTAGAACCCGGAACAGCGAAGAATCGGAGGAAACTCGATGATGATTCAAAAGCTCCATGTCTGGTATGAGCGGTGGCAAGTTGATAGAGCTGGTTCGCAATAGAACCACACACGGAATCCGCCCACGGGCCTTGCCTCAAATGAACCAATCACACCGGGGCCGAAGCTAGCCACCGGATTCGCTTCCCACGGAAGCACGGACAGCAGGCACCGCAAGGCGGGTAGTTGAAACAGAGAAGGGCCCCGGTACCAACCGGGGCCTTTCGCTTGCCTCGCCCAAATCCTTGGCGCGGGAGTGGTAGCGAAGAAGTTCAGCGGGCCTGTAAGCCGGATTCTGTACTTCCCGAAGGAAGCGGCGACCATCTCTCTCGACGCCGCATCGCTGCGGCGCTCTAGCAACCAACCCGGGAGTGATAGCGGGTCGGGCAACCCTTCTCCCCTATTTGGTCTTGCTCCAGGTGGGGTTTGCCCGGCCGCCACGTTACCGTGACGCCGGTGCGCTCTTACCGCACCATTTCACCCTTACCCTCCCGAAGGAGGGCGGTTTGTTTCTGTTGCACTTTCCGTCGGCTTGCGCCGCCCAGGCGTTACCTGGCACCCTGCCCGATGGAGTCCGGACTTTCCTCTATGAGCCAGGGCTCACAGCGGTCGCCCGGCCCGCTGAACCTGTCGAGTATAGGGCCTGCTGGCGCGATGGAGTCCTGGTAGGGATTCTTTACTCTA
>JBDSEP010000328.1:0-6080 GCA_039919985.1 Tepidiformaceae bacterium
CACTCAAGGATCGCCCGCACCGAGTCTTCCGGTGGCCTGCTGGTGACATCCAGGGCGAACGCGTTGGGGTGGTCGGTGCGGAAGGGCGGCTCCTCATCATTCATGCGGGCGCCCTGGATCGGGTCGACGAGCTTCATCCGTTCGCGCCGGTCCGGGCGGACGATTCGACGTACGATTTCCGCGGTGTCGCAGGTCAGTAGGACAGGCAGGTAGAGGCTGCCTCGCGCTTCGGCGAGAGCCACGAACTCCTCGTAGAGGGCCTGTTCCGCCGGGTCTTCTCCGCGCAGGAAGTTCGTGAAGACGAACGAGAGCTGGGGCGGCGAGATGTTGGCGATCGCATCGAACACTGCAGCGCGGACCTGACCGACGTGTGGCCAGATTTCGGCGGGGAGCGGAGACACGCCGTCCGGATTGATGACGTTGAAGATCACGTTGTTGATGCTGTGGTTATCCACCAGCCGGGCACCCGTCTGGGCGGCGAGGAGCGAACCGATGGTGTACTTCCCTACGGCCGGACTCCCGATCAGGTGGAAGAACGTGCTCCGCATGCCCTGAATCTAGCCGTCGTGCTCTTTGAGCCAGCCGGAGACTGCCGGCCAGGCAGTCTGGCGGGCGCGGCGACCGGCGATCAGCGAGATATGCCCGCCCTGCAGTTCGAGAAAGCGCTTATCCGTGCTGCCCACGTTCTGCACCAGCGCCTGGGCCGCCGCCGGTGGCACGATGTCATCGTAGGTGGCGGCGATGCAGAAGAGCGGAGCAGTAATGTCCGCAAGGCTAACTCTCTCGCCGCAAACCCGGAACTCGCCATTCACCAGTTCGTTTCCCTGGTAGAAGTGGCGCACCCACTGGCGAAAGAACTGCTTCGGGAGGGGCACCCATTCGTTGGACCAGCGGTTCATGGCGCGGTGGCCGGTGAGCCACTGGGCGTCGCCAGCCTTCTCCATCAGCGTTTGCATCTGCTGGGCGTCGCCAGCCGGGTTCATCATCTTAAATCCAGAACGGATGAACTCCGCGGGCATCAGGTCGAAGGTCTCGACGATCGAGTCGATGTCGAAGCCTTCATTGTCCATGACGTGCGTAAATTCGCCGACGCTGAAGTCGATCGGGCCGACCATGGCGAGGACGTTGCGCACTGGCAGGGAGGGATTGGCGGCGAGCGCCGCGGTGAGCATGGGCACTCCCATGCAGTAGCCGAAGGCGGTGATCTCGTCCGCGCCGGAGTGCGCGATGGCCTGGCGAATGAAGGCCGGGATCATGTCGGCGATCACGTCGTCCATGCCCATGTCGCGGTCCTCTGGCCCGAACACCCCCCAGTCGCAGAGGTAGAAGGGGATGCCCTCTTCGTGCAGGAACTCGGCGAACGATTCGCCGGGGCGCAGATCGAAGATGTATGGGCGGCTGATGCCGAGGTAGGGGAAGAGCACGAGCGGCGTGGCGAAACGCCCCCCATCCTTGGGGGGGTAGTAGTAGAGCCGGGCCTTGCCGCGGTAACCAACGGCGATGCGGCGTGACTGGGCAACGGGCGCGGGCGGGCCGAGGGTTGCCGTGCGCAGGCCGTTCGCCAGCCGCAGGATCGCCTGGTCGCTCTCGGGATCAGTCGCTGTTGCCGTGGGTTGAGTCACGCCACACCCCCTCGATTCGCGCCGCGTGCCCTTTTTGCGGGCGAACGGAGTGTAGCACCGGGTGAGCGGTCGTGACTGCAGTCCGGGCTAGTTGAGGTCCGCGCATTCGGAGCGGCTGGCGAAGGCCTGCTCAAGGGCCGGCGCACTGAAGCCATCGAGCTGGTCGAAGGCAGAGCTCACCTCATCGAAGGAGGAGGTGATTTTCTGCTCGAAGCCCTGGATATCGTCCGCCACCGACTGGAAGGTGGAGGCGTTGATCTTTTCGGCGTCCGCTACCGCGGATTCGAAGATCTTCACGAGTTCGGTCCCGGCGTTGGTGAACACCTTGTGGATCGCCGCGCCATCCTTCACCTCAGGCGCCTTGAGAGCGTCCACCTCCCTCTTCAGGTTCTTCGTCTCGGCTTGGCCGGTCTTGAGGAAGTCGACCAGCTTCTGCTTCAGGTCCTTCGGGCTATCCTTGCTGGCATCGAACTTGCCGAGGCTCGCCTGGAGACTGGTGTTTGCGTTGTCAATATCCTTCACCCAGCCGGAGAACGAGGTGCAGATGCCGGCAACCCACTTCTCGTTCACGGTGTTCGGCGCCGCGCTCGTGGCTCCCGGAGTGGGCTTGCCGGAGGGTTCGCTGCTCGTGTCTGAGTCCGACTCGAAGTAGAGCGCGGCGCAATCCGGGTCGTCGTCGATACCGTCGATCACTTCTTGGGCGTCGCTCTCCTTGCTGGCCAATGCCTCTAGCTTCGGCTTGAAGTTTATCTCCGGCGTATCCGAGACGATCCTTAGGAACTGCTCCGTGAAGTCCTTCTTTGTGTCGATCGCCTCGACCTTTTTCTTCAGCTCCGCGGTGCGCTTGTCGTTCTCCTTGAACTGGTCCTTGAAGGCCTTCACGACGGCATCGCCGCTCTTCAGGTCGGGCTTACCGGCGCTGTCGAACTCCCTTTCGAGGGTGGTGCTGGCCTTATCCGTCTCGCCGATGGCGGCGACGACTGCCTTCTTGGCGGCAGCGGAATCTCCGAAATCGAGTTTCCCGATCTTCTCGCCCTGCGCATCAGAGACCTTCTGGTAGTTCGCAGCGGATCTGCAGATGCTGGTCACCCAGGCATCGGCCGAGACGCTCTTCGTGCCCCCTCCACAGGCGGCAAGGCTGAGCGCGAAGGCGAGGATCGCGATCGCGACAGCGCCGAGGTTGGGCAGCCGAGGGGAGCTTCGAAAGGGCATGCTGTTCTCCGAAAAAATGGTGGGAGGATGGCTTGCATTGTGCCGGGCGCTCGCAAACGGGCAACCGACAGCACACGTCGGCGCCGAAGCGCGGCGCCGCTGCGGTACGCTATGTCGAACGTTTGCGGCCGTGGCTTGAGGCTGGCCAGACGGCAACCTGGAGTTGAGATGAGTCGTTCCCAGATTGATGCCTGGCGGCTGGAGATCGATGCGCTCGATGAGCAGCTCCTCGCGATCTTTAACAAGCGCGCCCACTGCGCCATCGAGATCGGGCTGCTTAAACGTCGCTTCGAGCAGCCGATCGATGTACCCGAACGCGAGGCGCAGATCATCGCGCGAATGGTGGCACTTAACCAAGGCCCGCTCGATGGCGAGGCCGTGCAACGACTCTTCGAAGCGGCGATCGCCGAGAGTCGGCTGGCGGAGCGGGCGATGCTCGAAGGGTAGCGCCGGCGCAACGTTCCACTCTGAGGCCTAGAGCTCGAAGCCGAACTTCTCTCGCCAGAACTCCTCTTCCTGCTCCAGCGTCATCTCACGCCCGGCCGCAAGCCACTCCTCGTCCGTCATGCAAGAGCGCCCCGCGAAGAGCATCTCGGCGTCATCGCCGACCACGTAGCGCAGGCGCTGCTCGCCGCTCGCCAGCGCCGCCTCGATGGCGCGAGCCACCGTCTCCGGCGGGCTCGCCTCTTCGAGCAGGCGCATGAGCACCCGCAGGTGCCGCGTGCCCTGCGGGGCGTAGGGCGAATACGGTCCCGGCGGTGAGGCGGACTTGCTGAAAAACGGCGTGGCCAGGAAGCCAGGCTCGATGAGGATGACGCGCACACCGAACTCGGCGGTTTCGAGGGCGAGTGCTTCGGTCATCGCCTCCAGGGCGTACTTGGACGCGGCGTACGCCCCCCGGCCACCGAAGGTCATCCGCCCACTTATCGCGCTGATGTTGACAATCGCCCCGGAGCCGCGTTCGCGCATCCCGGGCAAGACGGCCTGGATGACGCGCAGGGGCCCGAAGAAGTTCGTCTCCATGGCCTGCCGGAAGAGCCCCTCGCCCGCCTCCTCTACCGGACCATCCGCGGTCACTCCGGCGCAATTGATGACGAGGTCCACGCGGCCTTCGCGCTCCAGTACTTGTGCCACGGCTTCGGAGACGGAGGCCCGGAGGTCGACGTCGAGTCGCAGGACCTGTAGCTCCACAGCAGTGCCGGCGTGTGCGGCCATGAGCTCCGCGGCGTCCGGCCCGGGTTCGCGCATGGAGGCGTAGACGCGATGCCCAGAACGAGCGAAGTGCACTGCACACGCCCGTCCTACGCCTGAACTGCAGCCGGTGATGAGCGTTACGGTCATTTTGCCCTTAGAACGACATGGGGGAGGTGGGCGATAGTTTACGCCTGCTGAACATGCGATTACTAGAGATCATTGGGCACGCCGCACGTACACCTGTATCCCTTAGCGCGTCGGCAGCGCTGCGAACTCCGCGGCGGTCATCCCGAACAGCAGTTCATCGTGGAATACCCCACCGCTGAGGTGCGTCTGGCGCGGCCGCCCTTCCAGCACCATGCCAAACTTCTCGTGGAAGTGCTGGGAGCGGACGTTGAAGGCGTAGACCCAGGCGTTGACTTTGTTGTAGCCCCGCTCTTCGAACATGAAGCGGAACAGCACGCGCAAGGCGTCGGCCGCGTAACCTCCGCCCCAGTGCTCGCGGTCGATGGAGATGCCGTACTCGAAGCGCCGATTCAGCCTGTCGCAGGCGTGCGTGTTCAGCCCGCCCACCGGGAAGCCATCCAGGGTCTCGATCACCATGAAATAGTTGTCGTTTTCGGGCGAGGCGGCGGACCGTTCCTGGGCCGCCTTCTTCGCCCCCTCGCTGCCTGTTGGCATATTCTCCATCCAGCCATGACGCTGGGCCTCGCCATCGAGAGCCCAGCGCTGGAAGTGTTCCCAATCCGCAGGGTCCACGCCGCGCAGGCGGACTCGCTCGCCTTCCCAGCGGTTGGCGCTCATTCGGCGGCGTCGATGGGGGCGTCCCAGCGCTCCCAGTGCGTGAGGTCATCGATGGAGAGCCGCTCCCTGCCGCCGTGTATCGAACGCCCCTCCTCCACGTAGCCCATGGCCAGCAGGATCGCCACCGAGTGTCCTTCTGGCAGCCCGAGGGTGGTGCGAGCGCACTCGGCGTCGTGCATGGATGTGGGGCAACTGCTGACTCCCTCCGCCCAGCCTGCGACCATCATGTTCTGCGCCGTCCGCCCGGCATCGAAGGAGCCTCCGCCCGGTGTCAGCACCACGGCAATTGCCGCCGCGCAGCCCGGGACATGCGTCGCGAATTGTCCGCAGGCGGCGATCTCTTTCAGCCGCTCCGGGTTCCGCAACACCACCAGGCGCACAGGCTGGGTGTTCTTCGAACTGCCGGCCATGCGACCCGCCTGCAGGATGCGGCGCAGCACCTCTTCGGGGATCGGCCGGGGGGCAAAGTGGCGGGAATCCCGCTTCGAAACGATCGCCTGGTAGGCGTCCATCGGCACTCCTTGGCCGGCGCTGCCGGCGGCCAATCGTACACCGCCGACCGGCTCCACCGGCTACACTCAGGCGCATGACCACGGACTGGGCCGCACTCGCGAGCCGACTCGCGCCCGGATTCGCGGCGCGCGCTGCAGAGCACGACCGCGAAGGCAGCTTTCCGTTCGAAAACTTCCGCGAACTGGGAGAGGCTGGCTTCTTCGGCCTGACGGTGCCCAGCCAGCAGGGCGGCCATGAGGCCTCGCTCAGCACCTACCTTCGAGTGCAGGAGGAGATCGCAGTGGGAGACGGCTCTACGGCGCTCGCCCTGATGATGCACCTCAAGACGTTCGGCCAGGAGCGCGAGGCCCACACCTACCCCGCGCACTGGTTTGCCGAACTCTGCCGAGGAGCGGTGCAGGATGGCTGGCTGAATAACACCGCCGCCACGGAAGAGGGGCTCGGTAGCCCGGCCGGCGGTGGGCTGCCCGAAACCGAGGCCTTCGCCCATGAGGGAGGGTGGCTACTCCGCGGCCGCAAGACTTTTACCACTCTCTCGCCGTTGCTCCACTACTTCATCGTCCTGGCGCGCCTGCCCGCCCCCGAAGGAGAGCCGCCGCCGGTCGGCAACCTGATGGTGCTCCGCACGGACCCCGGCGTAAGCGTGGCCCAGACCTGGGATAGCCTCGGCATGCGCGCCACTGGCAGCAACGACCTCGTGCTCGACGATGTGCGCCTCCCGCAAGACCGCCTGCT
>JBDSEP010000333.1:0-2715 GCA_039919985.1 Tepidiformaceae bacterium
GGCCGCCCGATGCGCGCCTGCCAGGCGAGCAGCACCCCCGCCAGCGCCAGCGACACGGCCAGCGCGAGGAACGCTTTCCAGGCCCCATCGTCCGCCCCGTAGCTGATCGCCGCCACCACTCCCGCAGGGGAGAAGAGCAACGGCACAGCAAGGGGAAACAGCGCACCGCGCACCCCCATGCCCGCGCTCTCCACCTCCGGCGCGCCCCGCAAGATAATGAACACTCCGCTCGCCGCCATCACAATGCCCGCCGCCACCCTGAAGGACTCCGCTTCGATCTCCAGCGCGTTGAGGAATTGCTCCGCCCCGAAGGTCGCACCCGCGTACAGCACCGCGGCAATTGTTACCCCCGCGGCCACCACCTGTTGTCGAGCGCGTCCAACCTCCGGCCCCGCGCTCTTCATCATCGCCACCGTCGCCGCGGCGGGGTTCATCGCTGCGAAAAAGAACACGAGAAGCTGCAAGTAGCTGTTCAACGGGCGCCTGCCCCGCGACTATCGAGAATCTCGCGGCTCCGAAGCAGCGCCGAAAGCGCGTGCTGCTGGTCGTCCATGCGCGTCACCCCTTCCGTGAACCAGCCGCCGAGGCGGGGCTGATCCGCTCTCGCCTTCGAATCGCCCGGCTTCAGCTGCCGCTTCTGCAGCATGCCCGCGGTGCATGCTGCGCGCTCCTCCAGCCTCCCGCGCATGTCCGCCATCCGGGGATCCAGCCCGGCCAACCGCCAGAGCGAATCGAGCGCCTCGCCCCACGTCCCCATCCCCGCTGCCCGCGCCTGTCGCCCGTGAATCAGGTTCGAAACCCCCGAATCCCGGCGCTGCGACTCCACCCGCACCAGGAACCCAAAGCGCTCCGCCAGGCTCCGGGCATAAGCAATGTTCCCTTCGTTGAGGTGTGGCCCCGCGCCCGGCCAGGCGGCCATTTCCGCCAACCCGTAAGCGGCCCATTGGTCTGCCCACGGGGGGAACTTCTGCTTCTCCACCGTGTCCCGGTGCAGTGAGAGGTATTCCGCAACCCTGCGCACTGGCTCATCCCAACCCTCGGTCGGGAAGAGCCGGTGCATCAGTGCGAGCGCCCAGAACGCCTCCCCGGTCGCATACTTCGAGCGCTCGGCCGGGTCCGGTGCCCCGGTGCTGGGCAGCCACCGCAACAAAAAACTGCCGTCCCCCTGCTGCATCACGGCTATGAAGCGCACGGTGTCGGTCATCAGCGCGTCGAATCGTGGGTCGCCGGTGGCGATCCGCCGCTGTGCGAGCGCGGCCAGCATCAGCGCGCTCGCTCCCAGCTCGATCGAGCCGTCAGCCGGGTCCTGTAGCGCCGCCCACCCGTTGTGCCGCGCGAGATGTTGCTGCATCCACGCCGTCCCGCGGTCAGCTGCCGGCAGGACGCTCGGGTCGCTCGCTGCAAGCTGGTAGAGCGACATCGTCACGCCCGCATGCCGCACCGCGTTGTACTCGGTCGAATAGCTGCCGTCGTTGGCGTTGAATTCGTAGGTGTAGCTTCCATCCTCCTGCTGCGACCGCTGAATCCAATCCGCCGCTGCTTGCGCGCTCTGGTACGCTCCGGCCGAAGTCAGAGACGGGCACTCCTGAGCCGGCACAACCGCAACCCGCAGGATAATCGCGCCAGCCGCCCACACTCCTGCCACGCCCGCCAGCCCGCGAATCATCCGAACCTCGCCACCCCCCGAGTCTACCTCCGCATCCCGCTTGCTGCCGACCCGTCGCGCCGAAAAAGTAGACTGGCGCTTGGATTCTCAACACGCTCCCACCAGCAGGCAGATAATGCGCTCCTCTAGCACAACGCGAGGAAAAGCCATGGGCGAACCGATCGAAGTGATTCTGCTGCGACAATGGTCCAGCTATCTCGAACTGCCCGTTTGGATCATGGACTCGAGTGGCACCCTGATCTTCTACAACGAGGCTGCGGAAGCGATTCTTGGGCGGCGCTTTGAAGACTCCGGTGCCATCGAACTCGCCGAGTTGGACTCGCTCTTCGTGACCACCGCCGAAGACGGCTCAGCGCTGGCGAGCGACGAAATCCCGATCGGTATAGCGCTCCTCCATCACGCCCCGGCGCATCGCCGCATCCGTTTTACAGGTTTGGATAGGGTGAGCCGACTCATCGACGTTACGGCCTTTCCTATCTCCGGCCACGGCGGACGTCAGCTCGGTGCTGTGGCGATGTTCTGGGAAGTGAAGCCGGCATGAGAGTGCGGCTCTGGGGCACGCGCGGCTCCCTCGCCAGCCCAGGCCCGGCGACCGTGCGCTTTGGCGGAAACACTTCCTGCGTGGAAGTCCGAGCGGACGACGGTACCGTGGTCGTGCTGGATGCGGGCACAGGCATCCAGCCACTCGGCGCGACGTTCGGCCCTGAGGTCACCGAGCTTCACATCCTCCTCACCCACCTTCACATGGACCACATCCAGGGCCTCGGATTTTTCGCGCCCCTCTTTCGACCCGGCACGGTGGTCCACATCTGGGGGCCGATTTCAACAACCCAGCGGCTGCGCGAACGGCTGTCACGCTACCTTTCGCCCCCCCTCTTCCCCGTCCGCCTCCGTGACTTGCAGTGCACGCTCGAAATCCATGACCTCGCCGCGCAGAGCTTCAGCATCGGCAATCTGGCGATTGATGCGGACCTTGTCTGCCATCCTGGCCCGACACTCGGCTACCGCCTGACCGAAGGCCATCGCTCGATGGCCTACCTGCCAGACCA
>JBDSEP010000362.1:0-4601 GCA_039919985.1 Tepidiformaceae bacterium
CGATGGAGCGCTTCCCGAGTGAAGCGCGAATGGTGAACCGGGTGATGGCGGAAGGCCTGAAGCGCGGCGTCTTCTTCTATCCCGGGGGCTCCGGGCCGACGAGGGACGTTGTGATGCTGGGGCCTCCGTTCACGATCAACGGCGAAGATATCGACCTGTTGGTGGGGGTGCTTGGCGAGAGCATCGCGGCGGCAGTGGGCTAGCGGCGGACAAGGGTGCGCTCGCAGACGTAGGTGGGCGGGAACGGACGGATGGCGGAGGAAGCGATCGCGGAGGACGACCGGTGAGACGCGAGCCAATCGCGGGCAAGTATTGGCGGCATCAGCGCGAGCTGTAGGTTAGGCCGACTTTGGCGAGGTTCGCCTCCAGCTCGCTTGGCGTGAGTTCGCCGGTTTTGAAGGATTGCAGCACGCCTTCCCGGTCTATGAAGAAGGTGACCGGCAGGCCCCGCCCGACGCGGTAGTGGTCGGCGACCGCCGCGTTGGAATCGAGGACGGCGGGGTAGGTGGCATTCAGGCGGTCGAGGATGCCGACTGCTTTGCCGGCATCCTCGAGGTAATCCACGCCGAGCACCACCAGTTGGCCCGCAAGTTTATCCTGAGCATGCTGGAACTCGGGGATTTCGCGCTTGCAGGGGTCACACCAACTCGCGAACCAGTTCAAGACGACGGCCTGGCCACGGTAGTCGGAGAGCTTTCGCACCCTGGTCGTGTCGCGCGCATCGACGAGAGCGAAATCCGGCGCGCGCTCGCCCTCTTTCGGACGGTTTGGCTCGAGCACGCCGGTGTCGGGAAAGGGTGTTGGAGCGCCCACAAGGTCTGCCACGCGCGTCCCGGCCGGCACGTCGGAGGCGTCCCCCTCCGAAACCAGGAAGTAGCCAACGACTCCGAAAGCGAGGAGTGCGGCGGCGGCTAAGAGCGCGTACTGCACCAGGTTCCGTCGCTCGCTGATTGGCTCCTCAGACATGGTCCCCCCGGAGAGTTGCGAAGGCGTTCGCGTCCACGCATGGTAGCAGCAGGCGACGTTCACAAGCCGTTAACGCGCCGCGTTAAGGATCGTGCGCAGATGGAGACACTCACCGCCCCGAAACCGAAGGTGCTTATCGTCGAAGACGAAGAGACGCTGCTCTTCACGCTTGCACACAACCTGCGGCGGGAGGGCTACACGGTGCTTACAGCGGCGCGCGGAGACGATGGCCTGAAGTTGGCCCGGGAGCAGCAGCCCGACCTCATCGTGCTGGACGTGATGCTGCCCGGGGTGGATGGCATCCAGGTCTGCCGGCTTCTGCGCCGTGATTCGACGGTGCCGATCATCATGCTCACCGCGCTCGGTGGTGAGGGCGACCGGGTGGCGGGGCTAGACACGGGCGCCGATGACTACATGCCCAAGCCTTTCGGGATGCGCGAACTGCTGGCTCGAGTGCGTGCGCTGTTGCGGCGAACGGCACCGAGAGTGGCGGACACGGCGATCGCAGCTGTGGTTACGGCTGGCGACCTGAAGCTAGACCCGGAGCGGCGGGAAGCTTCTCGCGCGGGCAAGATTGTGCGGATGAAGCCCAAGGAGTTCGAACTGCTGCTCTTCTTCGCGGAGCACCGTGGGAGAGTATTCTCACGAGAGCAGATCTTGAACGAGGTGTGGGGCTACGACTTTTACGGTGGTCCAAGGACGGTTGATGTCCACATCCGCTGGCTTCGGCAGAAGATCGAAACCGACCCTGGCAGCCCTCTGCGGCTGCGCACGGTGCGGGGCAGCGGCTACCTCTTCGAAGGCTAAGCGGCGTTGACCGGAGGCGTTGCGCTCCGCGGGGCGCTCACCTCGGCTGCGGTGGCGCTGGCGGGGCTCGCCGCTGGCGCATTGTTGCAGCCGGCCGATGGGGCGCTCGCGGTCCTCCTGGTGGCCGTGGTTGCTTTGGGCGGGGCACTTGTGGGGTGGCTCGCACTGGTGCGGCCAGCGCTGGCAGTGCGGAAGGTCGCGCGGGCCGCCGGGAAGATTGCCGAGGGGGAGCTGGACCAGCGAGTGGATGATGGCGGCGGGCCGGTGAGCGAACTCTCGCATTCGTTCAACATGATGGCCCTCCAGGTGCAATCGCTCTTCGGCTCGGTGGCTGCAGAGCATGCGCGACTGGAAGCCGTCTTCGATGCTTCAACGGACGGGATGGTCGCCCTGGCCCGTGACACCACCGTGCGGTTCCTCAACCCTGCGGCGGAACAGCTTTTCGAACTGCCGATGTCCCAGGCGATCGGGCGTCCACTTATCGAGACGGCGCGCGACTACGAGCTCGACCTGCTCGTGAGGCGAGCGATCTCGAATGGCACCGGCGAGACGTCGGTCATCACCTTTGGAGCGCGGCGGACGCCGCTGCGGGCGGGCGCGGTTCCGATCCCTGAGGGCGGCGACTGGGCGGTGCTCCTGATGCTCGCTGACCTGACGGAGGTGGAGCGCATCAACCAGGTGCGGCGAGACTTCCTCAGCAACGTTTCGCACGAACTGCGGACTCCGCTGGCCTCCATACGGGCGCTGGTGGAGACGCTGCAGGATGGCGGCGTGGACGACGCGGCGGAGACAGCGGAGTTTATGCGCCGCATCCACCAACAGGTGGAGCGCATCACTACGCTGGTGAACGAACTGCTCGACCTCTCGCGCATCGAATCGGGGGCGGTGCAGTTGATGCCGGAGGCGATCGAGCTTCCGCAGCTCGTTGCGGAATCGGCGGCGCTGCTTCGTACGCGGACGGAGGAGACGGGGGTGCATATCGCGATCCCCGGGCCGGGCGTCCCGACAGTGGAGGCCGATCGCTCCTCACTCCTTCGGGTGTCCGGCAACCTGCTCGACAACGCGATCAAGTACAGCCCCCCGGGGGGCACGATCCACGTCCTCATCCGCGAAGAGGGCGAGCTGGTGGCGCTTTCTGTGCGCGACGAGGGACCTGGGATCCCGGAGAGCGACCTCCCGCGGGTGTTCGAGCGGTTTTACAAGGGAGAGGCCTCTCGCTCGAATGCGGGGACGGGGTTGGGACTGGCGATAGTGAAACACATCGTGCGCTCACACGGGGGCACAGTGGGGGCGGCGAATGCGGAGGAAGGCGGGGCGATCTTCACGGTTCGGCTGCCGAAGTCGTTCGTGGGTGCGCGGCCGCCGGCCGCGCGGTAAGCGAATGAAAGGGAGCCGCGAGACGGGCGATGGTCAGCGGCTGCGGCGCCTCTTCTTGCGCGGTGCTTTGCTGGCCTTCTCCACAATCGTCAGTAACCCGCGCCCGGAGATGTGCATCTTCTGGCGCTTGGCGTCCAGCTTCTTCGCGCGGCGCTCCCAGCGGTCCATGGCCATGCCTCTCCAGAATCGCTAGCTAAGCGTCCAAGGCTGCGAATCGTACCAGCTGGCGCCGCAGGTGATCCTGGAGGCTATCGAATGTCGCGCGGCCGGGGGCAAGGGCTGTCTCGCGGGCGAGGAGCGCCTGGAAACGGGCCATCTGTGCAGGGGAGAGCGCCGTCTCGGCGTCCCAAAGCTCGGCGGCCGAGCCGCCGATGCGGGCCCATTCCTCGAGCAATGGCTTCACGGCTCCGAGGCGCTCGACGTACTCAGCACGGAGGTGCAGCGTTTCGCCGACGGCGATCGCGTCCGCCGGAATCGCTAACGCCCGTTCGAGCGCACGAACGAGCTGCGTCATTACAGGCTGGAGGTGGTCGCGGGTGAAGACGAAGTAGTCGAGCTCTTTCGAGAATTCGGCAAGCAGGCCATCGTGATCGGTAAGCAGCATCTGTCTGGTGAGTTTCGCGGATCGCCTGGCCACTGTCTTCACGGAGGCGGGGGGTTAGAGGCGCGCACTCTGTGCTAGTGGCACCCCGACTCCTTGGGCGCGTGCGTAGAATGCGCCCACAGGCAAGGAGAGAGCAGCATGGATTATGAACAGATTGGCTACGAAGTGGAGGATCGCGTCCTCACCATCACCATGGACCGCCCGGAGCAGTTGAACGCGTTTACGGACCAGATGAAACGCGAAATGATCGACGCGTTCGACCGTTCGGACGCCGACGACAACATCCGGGTGGTGATTGTGACGGGCCGGGGAAGGGGCTTCTGCGCTGGTGCTGACCTCTCCGGCGGGCCGAGCACGTTCGACGCCAGTAACCGTGGCCGCTCGACGAACATCGCGGAGTACCGCGACGGCGGCGGTCAGCTCACTCTTCGCATCTTCGATTCGAAGAAACCGGTGATCGCGGCGCTCAACGGGCCAGCGGTGGGCGTTGGCGCGACGATGACGCTGGCGATGGACATCCGCCTGGCCTCGGAGAAGGCGCGCATGGGGTTCGTCTTTTCGCGGCGAGGGATCGTGCCGGAGGCGTGCAGTAGCTGGTTCCTGCCGCGCATTGTGGGCATCAGCCAGGCGCTGGAATGGGTCTACTCGGGGCGCGTGTTCGATGCAGGGGAGGCGCTGGCCGGGCGGCTCGTGCGCAGCGTGCACCCACACGACGAGCTGCTCCCGGCTGCGCGCGCCCTGGCGAAGGAGATCGTGGAGAACACCGCCCCGGTCTCGGTCGCGCTGGGCCGCCAGATGCTGTGGCGGGGGCTTACGGGGGATCACCCGATGAAGGCGCACATGGCGG
>JBDSEP010000378.1:0-6492 GCA_039919985.1 Tepidiformaceae bacterium
CCACCGACATCTCGTGGCTCAGCGTCCCGGCTATCGGGATCGCGCGCGCGCCGGTGGCCCGCTTCGGATTGGACGCCTTCGGCCGCCTGGAGGTACCGCAGGATTCGCAACACGTAGGCTGGAACCCGGCCTACAACGCGCTGCCCGGAGAGGGAGGCGCAACCTTCTTCGCCGCCCACTTCGAATACGCCGGCCGCGCGGGAGTCTTCAATCGCATCTCCACGCTTAAGCCCGGCGATTCCATCGAGGTTGGCCTCAGCGATGGCCTCGCCGCCCGCTACATCGTTACCTCAACGGTGGATTACAACCTGTCAGCCATCGATATGGGGGCGATCCTCTACGGTCGGGAGGGCCGCGAAAGCGTGACGCTCATGACCTGTAGCGGCCCGCCAAACGCCGATGGCTACCCCCAGCGCACCGTGGTGCTCGCCGAACGAGTCACCGAGTGAATCTCTAGGAGCCGTTGAAAGCTTCGTTCACGCCATAGGCGTTCAGGGCCGATTCGAACTTCGCCACCTCGTGCGTCAGCACCAACAGGTCGTGTCGGTTGCCGTCCCGGTCCTTGACCTGGTCGCGAAGCAGCGCTTCCGGCCGGAAGCCGATCCCCTCGAAGGTCGCGATCGCGCCCTTCTGGTCGAGCGTCATCTGGGCCACGATCTTCTCGATCCCGGAGGCGAGCGCGATTGCGAACGCCTCCTGGGTGAGAACCTGGCCGAGGCCTTTGCCCCGCATCCCTTCGGCCACCATCACTCGCAGCTCGGCAACGTGCGAGGACCACCGAAGGTCGTTTCGATGGATAGTGCCGTAGCCCACAATCTTCGAGTCCTCGGTCGCGAGAACGGTACTGATCAGCCCCGAATTGATATCCCGGATCCAGCTATCGACAGCGGTCGGCTGGGTGATGTCTCGGCGCAAGAAGAGGAGGTCGTGTTCGGGCAACGCTCGGGCAAAGCTGAGCATCGCCTCCTTGTCCGTTTCGGCCATGTACCGCAACGTGACCTTGTGGCCACCAATCTGCCGGGAGACGGGATAAGCGCGCACGCCTTCCATCATAATGAACGCTCCGAAAGCCAGGAATCGAGCTGTGGCCACAGACGATAAATGGCGTTGCCGCCGGCGACAAGGCTCACGTGTCCGCCCTTCATCGTCATGTCTCGCTTATCTTCGCTGCCCACCATCGGCACGAGGTCTTTGGCGGCCTCGTAGGGCACGATGTGGTCGTGCTCGGCCATCACGTGCAAGAACGGCACCTTGATGTTGCCAAGGTCTACCTTTTTCCCGCCAAGCTCGAACTCGCCCTTATAGAGCTTGTTCTCCCACATTAGTTCCTTCGTGTTCTGGCGAAAGCACTCCCCAGGAAACGGGATCTGGTCATTCGCCCAGCGGTCGAACATGCGGTGGGAACGCACAAACTCGTCGTTCCACATGTTGTCCCAGAGTTTCACCCTGCCGACCATCGCCGAGACTGGCCGCAGCATGTCGAACGAGGCGAACATCAACTCCGGCGGGACATTGCCAAGCGTGTCTACTATGCGGTCCACATCGAAGTAGCGCTTGTCGGACCACTGCTTCATCAGCGTCATGCCGTCGGTGTTCACCGGCGTGGTGAAGCAGGCCAAGTTTTTCATCGGGCCGTCAGGGTGGAGCGCCGCGTACATCACCGAAAGTTGCCCGCCCATGCAGTAACCGACAACCGAAACATCCGGCTCGCCGGAGGTCTGGAGCACCTTCTCGATGCAATCAGGGATGAAGTCCAACACGTAATCTTCGAACCGCAGTCGCTTGTCTTCTGGCCGCGGCACTCCCCAGTCGATCATAAAGACGTCGAATCCCCGCTTCAGCAGGAATTCCACCAGGCTCTGGCCGGGCGTTAGGTCCAGGATGTATGGCTTGCTCACGAGCGACATCACGAGCAGCACCGGCACGCGGTATACCTCATCGGACATCGGTCGGTAGCGGTAGAGCTTGAGCGTGCCACGCGAATGGATCACATCTTTCGGCGTCACGCCTACTGCCGGGTCGCCCGTCGAAATGTACTCGAGCCCTTTGATGCTGCGTTGGATCGTCCGCTCGACTTCGCTGCGGACGCGCTCTTCGACCGAGGCGGGACTGGCGGGGGCTTGAGTCATATTAGGGACCTCTTCTCGTGGTGTACCGCAAAGGTGGCGCCAGTGGGCCGCTAACCGTGCGCTTGCTTGCGGCTGCTCGGGTGGGATTCACCACAGTATGCCCCGCATCCACAGGGGGAATGCAAACGCAGTGTGAACGCTCAGTTAACTTTCGTCGGCTGCTTAGTCCGAGGCGGACGCGCGACGGAAGCGGCAGCAACCGAAGCTTTTGCTGGCGCGGCCGGCGCCAGTGCCGCAATCGCAGCCTCGATCGAGCCAAGGTGATCCTCGATCATGCTCAACCGCTCCCCGAGCGCAAGGATGTCCGAGCGCGTCGGCAAGTTCAACGCGGAGAGGAAGCGGCCCATCGCTTCGTTCATGCTCTTCTGCATGTTGAGCGAGACATCCATCAGTTGCCCCATGCCCTGCGTGTACTGGTCAGTGGACATCGCGCTGTTTAGAAATCCGTTCCACTGTCGCTCCGAGTTGCTCACCCAGTCGCGCCACATTTCGATCGGGTCGGTCTGTGCTTCTTGAGCCATGGAGTAGTCCTTCTTCCAAAGTGTGTTTGAGGGGTTGGAGTGCCGAAGCTTCTGTTGAGGGAGTCTACAACGTGGAGTCAACCGGCTCGTGGGCCGGGGCGGCGGGAGGCACGGTCGCCCAGCCCGTCAGCGCCCGCTGGAGGATCGCCTGGTAGTTCGCCAGCGTTTCCATCCAGCCCGAGAGAAAGATCTCGCCAGCTTGCGTCAGGCTGTACATTCGCCGCGCCGGGCCACTCGCGGAAGTGTCCCAAAACGACGAGACCATCCCCGTCTTCTCTAGCTGGCGCAACGTGCGATATACAGTGCCGCTGTCGAATTGCGGCATGCCAGATTCGGCCAACCGTTGCGAAAGCTGGTAGCCGTAGGCGCTCCAGTTCTTAAGGAAGGCGAGCAAGCTGGTGGAGAGCATCTCGCCGTGAAGGCGAGGCTTCGATTCGTCGGCCATCGGAGGAACTCCTTCTGATAGATGCAGTATGCACATATGAACAAGGTGTTGACAAGTCTTCGCACCTAGGTGCATACTGCATCTATCGACGGGCAACAACACATTCTTCAAGCCCGCAGAAGGAACTCCCACCATGGCAGCTAACGAACAGGTCCAGAAGTACTACGACGCCCTCATCGCCAGCTACGACATCCTCGCGGACGCCGTCGCCCGCAGCAACGACCGCGGCATGAAGGTCTCCCGCCAGTTCGCGACCGACGTCGCGAAGGGCCAGCGCGAAGCGCTCGAACTCGGTAAGAAGCTCGCCGGCGAGCCTACGGACCTTGGCCAGTTCTACACCGCCGTCCTTGAGGCCACCACCGCCGCCCAGGGCCGCGCGCTCACTTTCACCCAGAACGCCTACCAGGAAGCCCTCGGCGCCGGCACGGAAGCCCGCGAAGTGATCGAGAAGCTTGTGGAAGCGAACAAGGAGACCACCGAGGCCGCTCTCGCCGCCGCCCGCAGCTTCGCCGGCGCGAACCCGATGTCCGACGTCGTGCGTCGTGGCTTCGAGGCCATGCAGCCCCGGACGCAGGCCACATCCGCCACCACCAAGAAGAACGAAAAGGCCGCCGTCTAAGTCGCGGACCCCACCGAGCGCGAAACGGGCCGGTCATTTCGACCGGCCCGTTTCTTTGTCTCTTGCGGCAAAACTGGTCAGGCCGCTTGCTTCAGCCTTCGCGCGAGTTCGCGGTAGACCCCGGGGTGGAAGGCCATCCCGATGTGCGTGCAGTTCACTTCGCTGTTCAGGGTCGCGTCTTCTTCAAGGCAGGAATGCCAGTCAACAACACCGTCGTTCTTGGAATAGATAGCGAAATGCGCCACCTGGTATATCTCCGGCGCCAGCATGTTCTTCACGAACGGGCAGGTGCAGTGGCCGCTGAAGCAGGATGGTTTGATGTTGCTACCCGCACCGCGATTCCGCCGCAGCGACTCCGTGGCAGCGATTAGCGAGGGGTGGGCGCGTACCGCATCGCGAAACGGTGAACCCATCGAGATGACCATGCTCACATGCTCCGGAAAATCGAGCGCCAGGCTGCGAGAGAGCATTCCACCCAGGCTGTGGCCGATGAGGGCGACCCGCTTCCCCGTTTCGCGATGGGCTCGTTTTACCGTTTCGAGGAGTTGGGTCCCGATGTGGTCGGGGCAGTCCGCGTTACGACCGATATTCGAGAAGTAAGGCGTGTAGCCGATTCGGCTGAGCCATCCGTAGAGTTCTACGAGCGACGTGTCGCTCGCCAGAAACCCGGGGACCACAACAACTGGCTGCCCGTGCCCTCTCGAAACGCCGCAACCGTAGTACACAGGTGACGAACGTAGCGCCAGCCAATCGAGTGCGAATAACGATTCGCGCCACATGGGAGTGTCCACTGGTTGTACCGATGGGTCCTGCGAATACGGGTCTGCCCCAAATGGTTCCTGAGCAAACTCCATGCTTGATCGCCGGAATTCTGTCATGACGGCCCCTCTCCAAGACAACCTGGACCTCGCCGAAACCCCTTCAAACGAGACCCTTCGCGAACGCTACGTTAAAGGTTCTGTTGCGGCAAGGACGATAGCGATCACGCATGCCTATCATCGAGCCTTTCTATGCTAGGGTGCATAGGCGAACTCCCCATGTCAGCCGAGGTTTACCTAGATATGACCAGCCCAGCCCTGCGCCGCCGAATGACTTCGATGGACGCAGCCTTCCTCTACACCGAAAAGCCCACACTCCCCTTGCACATCGGCTCCACAAGCGTACTCGATGGCCCCATCTCAAAAGAGACAATGGTCGGTCACATGGAATCCCGGATGCATCGCATTCCCCGCTACCGCGAGCTCGCCGTCTTTGATGCTTTCAACGTCGGCCACCCTCGCTGGGAGGATGACCCGAACTTCGATGTGAAACGTCACATCGATGAGATCACCCTTCCGGTTGGTTCCACATACGAAGACCTGATGGCCACAATCTCCACTATTCACTCCCAGATGCTGCCCAGCGACCGTCCCCTTTGGAAGATGGTGATGATCCACGGCTTGCCAGGCGGAGCCACCGCAATGTGCATGCTCGTGCACCACTGCATGGTCGATGGCGTCTCGGGCGTCGAACTGCTGACCACCGTCACCGACCTCGAGAGAGACGTCGAGCCGGAGGCCCCGCAGCCCTATACCCCAATGCCCGCCAGCACCACCGTGGAGCGCGCTCGCGATGCCTGGCGGGATACCGTGGAATCCGCGATGGCCCAGCAGAACGACGCCGTTCGCTGGTCTATGGATCCCGAAAGGCAGCTGCGCGAAATGCAGGCCATCAGTAGCGCCCTCATCTCCGCCGGCCCTTCGTTTTCGCAGCCAGCCCCGGCGACCCCTTTTAACCGCCCGGTCTCCGGAAACCGCAGCTACGCCGTCGTGGCGCTCTCCTTTGGCGAGATTCGTGGCGTCCGTGGCGTTCTCGGCGGCACCATCAACGACGTTGTCCTTTCGGCCCTCTCCGGCGGGATGGGCGCCTACCTGCGCGAACACGGCATCTCCACCGAGCGCATGGAACTGCGTGCAATGGTTCCCGTAAACGTCCGCACCGAGGCCGACAAGACGGCCCTCGGCAACGCCGTCTCCATGCTCATCGCCCCGCTTCCCGTCGGTATCCTGGACCCGGTGGAGCGCCACAACGCCGTCATGGCGGGGATGGGCCGGCTAAAATCGGCCAACCAGGCTGGTGGCTTCGCTCTCATGTCCCGCCTCAGCGAGCAGGTGCCTCCCGCCCTCCAGGCCTTCGCCGGCAGCATGACGCCCAACGGCCAAACGCTCTTTAACATGATCTGTACAAATGTGCCCGGCCCCCAGATCCCGCTCTACATCGCTGGTCGAAAGATTGAAGAACTCTGGCCGCTCGTGCCACTCAGCGCGGGCATGGGCTGCAACGTCTGCCTCACCAGCTACAACGGCGTCCTCTACTGGGGCATCTGCGCGGACCCGAAGCTCGTGCCGGACGTGGACCGCGTGGCCACCCTCATCCGGGAATCCTTCGACCAGTTGAAGGACGTGGCAACGGCGGCCAGCGCTCTCCCGGCCTAACGCCTGGCAATCCGAGCGGAGGATGCCTGGTTCGTGAAAGCGCGAGTGCTTGCAGTTCCTACAGCGTTGCCTCCGGCAATCGGCTTTGCGGACGTGTCGCCTACACCGTTGATGAGATCCACGCGATCGTAGCCTCGACGATGCGGAACGGCGCCCGCCCCTACCCGTCCACCGTGTCCGTCAGGCCCTCCAGGTCGTAGGCCATCACCAGCAGGTCGCGCGTGCGTCCATCTTTGGCCACCACCCAGTCCGTGAGCAGCGCTTCGGGCTTAAAGCCCAGCCGTTCGAAGGTCGCGCGCGCGCC
>JBDSEP010000022.1:0-2920 GCA_039919985.1 Tepidiformaceae bacterium
CCAGGGACTGGATCAGGCCGAAGCCGGCTCGCAGCCCGCTCGAAAGCATCTGCAACATCTCTACGAGTTGCGCCTCGAGCTTGCGGCGGCGACTCCCCATTCGGCGCTTCACCCAGAAGCCGACGGCTAGGAAGCCGACCGGAAATAACAGGAAGGCGAGCTGGGGGATCGGCGAAAAAGAAAGCCCGAGGGCCGTAAGAACAATCCCAACCACCACGCGAAGAATGAGGTACTCGCGCACCTTCAGGCTAAGCCCCGCCCGTTCGAGGTCAGTGACCCACTTCGCCGCCATGCCCCCGGAGATGAGGTTAATGCCGCCGAGGCGCACAGCGCCTCGTTTGCGGAGACTCGGGCCGCCTGCCGCAACGTTTACTTCCGTTGGATTGCGAAGCCTGCCGAGGCGGGCTGAGGCTTCCACCGAAATTGACCCGAAACCAGTGGCCCAGAGCACCATTGTGAAGGCGAACGCGCCTCCGCAAAGAGCAGCGAAAATCATCATGGCTTTACCACCCTTCCCCTGATCCGAAGAGGTTATTTGGCAGTTCGATGCCCGCCATCTGGAACTTGGAAACGAAGCTCGGACGAATTCCCGTGGGTCGCATTGCGCCGTGAACCTTCCCGTCTTCGTCGATCCGCTCCAGCTTGAACAGGAAGATGTCCTGGAGGGTGATCGTCTCGCCTTCCATGCCGCTGATCTCGGTGACGTGCGTCACCTTGCGCGACCCATCCTGCAAGCGTTGCACCTGGATGAAGACGTGGATGGCCGCTGCCACCTGCTCGCGAATGGCCCGGGCTGGCAAGTCCATGCCGGCCATCAGCACCATGTTTTCCAGGCGGGCGATTGCGTCACGTGGTGTGTTCGCGTGGACCGTGGATATGGAGCCGTCGTGGCCGGTGTTCATCGCCTGGAGCATGTCGAAACACTCTTCCCCGCGAACCTCACCGACGATGATCCGGTCCGGCCTCATGCGCAGACAGTTACGCACCAGGTCCCGCTGCTTAATCTGATTCTTGCCTTCGATGCTGGCTGGCCGCGCTTCCAGCGTAATCACGTGGTCCTGCTGGAGACGGAGCTCCGACGGGTCTTCGATCGTGACGATGCGCTCCGTATTCGGGATGAATGCCGACAGTGCGTTCAGCATCGTCGTCTTTCCGGTGCCGGTACCGCCACTGATGATGATGTTGAGATGCGCCCTCACGCACATCGCGAGGAACTCTGCAGTCGCTTCGCTCATCGCACCCACCGAGATCAGGTCCGCCATCCGCATCTTGTCGGCGCGGAACTTTCGGATGGTGATCGTTGGTGACTTCGGCGAGGCGGGTGGCACGGTGATGTTCACGCGCGACCCGTCAGGCAGGCGAGCGTCCACCATCGGACTCGATTCATCGATGCGCCGCCCGAGCGGTGCCACGATGCGCTCGATGATGCGCATGATGTGCTGCTTGTCGCGGAATCGCGCCGGGCTGCGAAAGATGCGCCCTTCCTGCTCGTAGAAGATCTTGTCCAGGTCGTTGACCATCACCTCGGTGACGGCCGGGTCGCGCAGCAACGGTTCCAGTGGTCCCAGGCCGAGCGCCTCATCGGCCACCGCTTCTAGAAGCTCCTCGCGGCTTGACCCGCCGAGCTGGAGCCCCTCCTGCGTGATCAGCTCCCGGGCGGCGCGAATAACCGCCTCGCGCTGCTGTTCGGGCGCCAGGTTCTCCAGCGCCCCGTGCTCCAGTTCGTCGATGAGCAACTCGTGAAGGCGAATCTTCGCCGCCTCCGCCTGCGGGTTCACTCGAGTTCCGGCAGTCTCCAGTGGTCGTCGGCGCGGAGCCGTCGGCGCTTCGGGCGCGGCATTTCCAGGGACGGGCGGCCCCGGGACCGGGCGCAGCATAGTCGGCCGTTGTCCGCCCTCCGCCGGCGCCGCGGTAGGCGGCATCGGTGCATGCTCATCGCCGTTGCCCCAGCTGCGCCGCGGGGTCGCCGCGGTGCCAAACTGCCCGGATGGCCGCAGTCGCGAGCCGTCGCCAGGTGCGGGGGCGGAGTTTTCCGCCCCGTCCAGGGCGCGAGCAGTGGCGTCGCCGCCGTTCAGCCGCCGCCGTACATTGGACCATCCGAACGCCTGGTTGGAGTCTGGCTGGGAAGGTTGCTCTTGGGGGTCTTCAGCCACGTGCTGCCTCAGCTTTCCGTTTTCAAAGAATCAGGCGGACTTTCGGAAGAATGGGCGGAGGAGCTTGCCGAAGCCGCCTCCACCGCGCTTCTGCGTCTTCGTCCGATTGCGAATGCCTGAGAGCGCTCGTGCAATCTCGCGGATCTCCAACGACACCTTGCTATTCGGCCGGCTCATCACGATTGGGCGACCCAGTTGCGCGGCCTTCACTACTTCCTGGTCCTGCGGGATTCGCCACCAGAGGGGCGAATCGAGCGTCCGTTCGACGTCCTTCTCGCGTACCCCGGTATCCATCCCGGCCCGGTTGAGGACAACCTTGATCCGCTCATCGTCGTTCCCAAACCGTTCGTGGAGCATCTCCAGGGCGAGTACGGTGTCTTTGATGCTTGCCATGTCCAGAGTGGTCACAAGGAGAATCATCGTGCCCACCTCGATCGCCGCCGCCACGATCTCGTTGAACGTCCCCGGCGTGTCCAGGATCACGAAGTCGTGCGTTTGGGCGAGGATGTCCACGACGTCCCTGATGTGTTGCGCCGTGAGATTCCGCCAGTCACTCGGCCGCGTGGGCGCCGGGAGGATCCGTACACCGGATTCGTGCTGGACCAAGTATTCGCGCAACGAGTTTCGGTCCACGTTGTCGAGGTTTCGCGCGAGGTCCGCGATTGACCGCTCTACCGGGATGTCCATGGTGATGGCCACGTCGCCGAAGCGCGTGTCCATGTCCACCAACGCTACCGTCTGGTGGGCCTCGGTGGAGAGTGCTACCG
>JBDSEP010000035.1:0-2508 GCA_039919985.1 Tepidiformaceae bacterium
GAGAGGAGTTGCTCACGCACGATGCGGCGGTTGGTGGCGTTGTCGTCCACGAAGAGGACGGTACGGCCGCGAAGGGTGGTGTCCATCGGAAGTTCGCGGTCCAGACTGGCTGCGCCTGGTGCGAGGGGCACGGTGACCGAGAAGGTGCTGCCGAGGCCGGGCTCGCTCTCGACGGTAATCGAACCGCCCATGAGTTCGACGATCTGCTTGCAGATGGTGAGGCCGAGGCCCGTCCCCCCGTACTTTCTCGTCGAAGTGCCGTCTGCCTGGGTAAAGCTTTCGAAGATCGCCTGCTGTCGCTCTTTGGAGATGCCGATGCCGGTATCGGCGACTGAAATTCGGACGAGCGACTGTGCCGAGGCCTGCGAAAGCATGGTTGCGCTGACCGAGATTTCGCCCTTCTCGGTGAACTTAAGCGCGTTGCCGATGAGGTTGGTGAGGATCTGGCGCAGGCGGCCCGGGTCTCCGCGCAGTTGCCAGTGAAAGTCCGAAGGCGCGGTAGAGACGGTGAACTCCACGCCCTTCTTCTGCGCGCTGGGGGCGAGCAAGTTCGCAACTTCCTCAATGGTGTTTCGGAGATTGAAGTCGATCGCTTCGAAGGTCATCTTGCCGGCTTCGAGCTTGGAGAAATCGAGGATGTCGTTGATCACGGTGAGGAGCGCGTCTGCGCTATCGCGAACGGTTTCGACGTACTCGCGCTGTTCAGAGTCGAGGTTCGTTTCGAGGAGAAGGGAGGTCATTCCGATGACTCCGTTCATGGGAGTGCGAATCTCGTGGCTCGTGTTGGCGATAAATTCGGACTTGACGCGGGCCGAGGCCTCCGCCTTCATCGCGAGTTCGAGCGACGTGAGACTGGCCTGCTCCAGTTCCGCGTTCACATCGCGGAGCGCACGGTTCATCTGTAGCCCGGCAACCGTATTGGCCGCCTGCGAGACGAGGGCCTTTAGGAACTCCGACTCTGAGGCGTTGAGGTCTCGCCTGGAAGAGGAGGAGAAACGCACCGCGCCAAGCACTCGGTCCTGGAACAAGATAGGAAAGGATGCCGTGGAGAGGATATGGGCGCGTTCGTAGTAACGGCGCAGCTCGTCGTCCATGGCGAGCGTCTCGTTGGGGTCGAAGACATCCGGGACCAGGTAGGGTTGGCGGGTTGCGGCCATGTGGCGAATAACGGCGAGGTCGAGATGGCCGAAACTGGTGCCCGCGCGGGACTGGGCGGCGGTCTCCGTGCCAGAGTGTCGCGCCAGGCTCAGAGCGCGTTCGACGATCTGCCCCAGTGCGTCATCGACAAGGTGGATCGTGACCCAATCAATGCCTGCGGCTTTGGCCAGGGCGGTCGCGAGGGAGGTGAGGACAGAGTCCATCTCATCGGCGCGGCTGAACGCTTCGGCGACGTCTGCGAGCGCTGCGAGTTGGCTGCCGAGGCGTGCCTGGCGCTGCGAGTCAAGGAAGCTGCTGGCGAGGCAGGCGAGCAGGGGCCGCAACGTTGAAGCCAAGTAGACCTGATCTTGCGAGAGACCCTCGGGGAAATCGCCGCGAATGATGAGCATCTCGGAGTTGCTTTCATTGCCGGGGAGGATCGTCGCGATGTGGGTGGCCGGGATACCCGGGGCGATTGGAGCGGCATCGGCCACCAGCCGATCAACAACGGTGAAGATTCCTGCGGAAAGGTCCGGGTCGGCGGCGAGCTCTCTCCAGGCCAGCCAATAGCCGCGCTGCTTCACTTCGTAGTGCCGGGGGTCACCGTCGTCGCCCAGGCGGATGAAGTAGGGATCGCCGGCCCGAATGATGTACGCCTCCTCGGCTCCCAGGAGGTCGCGCACGAGGTCACAAGTGAGCCGTACGTGGTCCAGAGTGACCGTGCCCGGAGGGGTCATCGCAATCGACGAAATCTTGGCAAGTTTGTGCAGCATCAGCTATCCCACGACACCACCGGAGGTGGTGGTTCTTCTGATACATATCGGCGAGGGAGCGGCGAAACTTGAGGGTTAAGCGCCCAGGGGAGTCCGCAAAGAAGAGCGGCGGTGGTCTCGATTCAGCAGCCGACCGCCTGAACGATGCGCGGGAAAGTGGTGATCGACACACGGTCCACCCAGGCCCTACCGGGCTCAGGGCAGATGCTGCTCCCTGAAGAACGCCCAAACAGTGTCGGCAACGTTCACATCGCTGGACGAAGGCCATTCGTGGCCGCCGCCAGTGATCTGAATGAGCGCAACTGGTCGCACGCAGCCCTGGTGGGATTCGCGAACTGTACGGGTAGAGATGCGCTGCGCCACCGGACTGCCGCTGCAGCGGTTAAGCGTAGACCAGGCGGAAATCGCCGCGCGCACACCACCGTATTGATAGATCAAACGCACCGCCCCGCCGTTGAACGGCACGACATCATCCGCGGTGCCATGGAAAGCAATGATAGCGGACGAGCCGTGGCAGGGCTCGACCGGTGCTGCGAGCCCGGAGAGCGAAGCTACCGCCGCTACTCGGTCGCCAAGGGCACACGCGATTCGAGACACG
>JBDSEP010000086.1:0-5558 GCA_039919985.1 Tepidiformaceae bacterium
TTGACCTCATCACCGCGCCGATTGAGGAAAAACATAAGGACGAAGAGGGCGTAGTGACCAGCGAAGGCTGGTTACTCGCGGTGGAGTTCGCCCATAACCTGAACCGCGAAACGAACGGCATCGTGGGCGGCGATACCCTGGACACCATTGCCAAGGCGCACGGGATCGGCCCCAAGGAACTGGCGGCGGCCAACAATCTGCCCGTTGCGGGCATCCTCAAGCAGGGTTCGAAACTCACGATTCCTGGATTCAAAGGCGATGCGGATGGTTACACCTACACCGTCTATAACAACAACGAGACGATAGCGAAGGTGGTGGAAAGCCAGCACCTCGGCGGCACCATCCTCGCCGACCTGAACAACATCCCCTACAAGTTCACCGAAGCGAAAGGCAAGGCGACCTTCCAGCTGCAGGATAAGGACGGCGCGAAGATCACCGGTCTCTTCCCCGGGGACAAGCTGAAGCTTCCCAAGGACTCCAGCTACACCGTCGCCCCTGGCGATACCCTGGAGGCGGTAGCCGCGCGCCACAACCTGTCGGTTTCGGCAATCAGCGGGTTGAACGCCGACGCGCTGCGCAACGCGGATGCCACCAAGCCGCTGGACGCCGAGCGCAAGCTCACACTCCCTTCGGGCACAGGCGTAGTGGTTCAGGAGGGCGAGACGCTCGGTGTCATCGCCAATCACCACGCTCTGAAGGTGGAGGACTTCGCGAAAGAGAACGGACTGGAAGCGGCCGCGATCGTGAAGACTGGCGACAAGCTGAAACTCCCCTCGAGCACGAGCTACACCATCCAGACGGGTGACACGCTCGCCTCGATCGCCCAGGGGCACGCCATCTCGGTGGCGGACCTAGCGTCGGCAAACAAGCTCCAGCCTGCGGACGTTGTGAGCCCGGCCGTGGTGCTCGCTCTCCCCGAGGTGGACCAGTACGCAGTAAAGGGCGATTCGCTCGAAGCGATCGCCAAGACGTACTCCAACGTGACCGCCGACAGCCTGGCGAAAGCGAACGGGGTAGATGCGAACTCGGTGCTGCGCATCGGCCAGCTCTTGAAGCTACCAGCGGACACTTGGGGCTCGGCACCTCCGGACGCCAAAAACCCTGGCACCGCCTGCGTCCAGCACGCCGTCCCCGATAGCTCCTTCGCGAAGCTCCCAGGCGTGGGGACGGCAGTGGCCGAGACGCCGGTCGCCGCACCTACTACGGCCTCCAAAGACGTGAAGGTCGAAGCCCACGCCAACGACTGGGTGGTCACTGGGGACGGCGCCGCGCAGCCGCCCAACAAGGGCGTGGTGGCGGTCGCCAAGGGTGCCGCAGTGGCATTCACCTCGATCGCCGGCCTCCACACCATCACCATCAACGGCAAGGTGGAGGGCGGAAACCTGGCCGCAGGTGCCAGCCGCACCATCACCTTCCCCACCTCCGGGCAGTTCAAGATCACCTGCGACTTCCACCCGGACATGCTCGCCAACATCTTCGTCCAGTAGCGTCCGGCAACGTGACGCCCAGGTTCCGGGCTTCCAACTGGGAGCCTCGGGGCGGTCCCTTCTACCCGCGGCCCGGCATTCGGTGGCCGTCGCAGTTTGACTTCCCTCCGCGCCAGTGACTACGATCCCGGCTGCAATCAGAACGCGGGTGCAAGCCCCGCGCGAACCTAGTAAGGGGGAGAGGGAATGGCAGCTCAAACAGGCAAACGCTACACCTGCCCAAAGTGTGGCTCCGAATTCATCGTCACCAAGGGTGGCGACGGCGACATCATGTGTGGCGATTCGCCGCTCGAACTGAAGAAGTAACGAGGAGATACCCCAATGGCTGTGCAACTTGGCAAGCGCTACAAGGACGAAGAGACAGGCATTGAGCTCCTCGTGATCAAGCCCGGCAACTGCGAGCTGAAAGTCGGCGGGCGCGAAATGGAACTGATGCAGCCCAAGGTGCTGCCCTCCGCCGACTAACCGTTAGAACGCAGACAATCGCCAACACCGGGGCCCTTCGGCCCCGGTTCGCGCGTCCGGGGGGATAGCCGATGTCCGAAGAAGCCTTCGCCCGATCCGAGGGGGAGGGGCGCTACACGCTCCACGCCATCGCTCGCGGCCCCTGGGATGCGGATTCGCTGCACGCTCGTGTGCTCGCCGCGCTGCTCGCGCACGAGTTGGAGCTGCGCTGGACCGAAGGCGGCTTTCACTGCGCGCGGCTGACCATCGATCTCTACCGGCTGCCCACCCTGGCGCCTGCGGAGATCACCACGCGTGCCGTGCGCGAGGGCAACCGCATCCGGGTGATCGAACTCGAATACCTTTCTGGCGGCGTCTCCTTCGCGCGTGCCAACGCCGTCCTCCTGAAGCGCACCGATAATCCGCCGGGGGATCGCTGGAGCCCGCCGAACTGGCAGGCGCCCGCACCGGAAACATTGACCGAGGGTGGCTTCGGCCCGAACGCAGCGGAGAACTGGCGCCCGATGTGGGAGACGCGCCACATCACCGGCTGGCCCGCCGAAATCCGCCAGCACCGGGCCTGGCTGCGCGAAACCCGCCCGCTGATCGAGGAGGTGGCGCTGACTCCCTTCGTTCGCGCCGCCTCCGCCGCAGATTGGACGAACCCCTTTGCCAACTGGAGCAGCGAGGGCCTGCAGTTCATCAACGCCGATATCACCCTCTACCTCCACCGCTACCCGGAGGGTGAGTGGATCGGCTTCGAAGTGACCTCCCACCATTCGGCGGATGGCATCGCCGTCGGTGATTGCACGATGTACGACGCGGATGGCCCGATCGGCCATAGCCTCGTCTGCGCCGTCTCGAACGCTCGCCGCACCATCACTCCCCCCGAGCGCTAGCCCCGCCCACGAGGTGCGGACGCATCACGACGGTGGGTTGCCCTTGCCGGTTGTCCCCGAGGTGCCGATTCTTCTAGCGGAGTTCTAACGCGAGCGCGACAAAGGTGGGGCAGTGGCGAACGGGAAGGTCGGAGGGGCGAAACGGTTGCGGGTACCCGCGATCTTCAGTGCGATCCTCGCGGCGCTGCTGCTGGCCATCCTCGGTGCCGCGCTTCTGCCTATCGGGGCGGCACGCGCGGATGGCGGGCCGATTATCCAGGCGCCAACCGCGACGCCCACCAGCAAACCCACTCGCACTCCCACGCCGCGCATACCGCGGCTGGCACCAACCGCCACCCCCTCTCCCACGCCAGCTACCTACCGCCGGGTTATCCCGGGCGTTTCCAACGAGGTACTGCCCACGCCGGAAGCGCCCCCTCAACAGGCCCCGCCAAAGGCCCCGCCGGAGATGGCAACCCTGCGCACCTCGCTGCAGAGCGCAATCAATCGTTTCCCGGTCTCCGGCGCCTACGCGATCGCCGTCACGGACCTGCAGACGGGCAAATCGGTCGATGTGAAAGGCGACAGCTACCAGCTCTCGGGCTGCATAATGAACATCTTTGTCCTCGTTTCCGCGCTGCTCGATGTGCAGCAGGGGGCGTACTCCCTGGACGACGTAAGCCAGACGATCGCCGCCACCATCTGGAGTTCGAACACGGTTACGGCGCGCACCCTCTACCGCAAGACAGGGGGCAACAATCTCGCGGCAGGCGTGCGCAAGGTGGGCCGCCTGATCAACGAGCGCATGGGGATGGTCAACACGCTCATCGATCACCCGCCCGGCTACCCCGCCGAAACGCTCGGGCGAGACCCGAACAACTGGATCTCGGCGAACGACACCAACCGCGGCCTGGTCGCCCTCTGGAACGGCACCATCCTCCACGACCCGTACCGCGTCTACCTCCTGGACGCCCTGGTCGAAGTGAGTCCGACGCTCAACTACTTGCTCGCCTACAATCCTCATGGCCGCGTCAGCCATAAGAACGGCTGGCTCTTCGAAGATGGCGGCTGGGTCGATAACGACGCCGGCATCGTCCGCTTTGTGAAAGACGGCAAGGAGTACGCCTACGCCATCACCTTCATGTCCCAGGATGTCGACCAGTTCAAAGCCGAAGTCCCACTCGGTCAGCAGCTGGCGCGCATCACCTGGGACTGGTTCAACGCCAACTACCCATAGCCTGAGCGCCGCCATTCCCCGACTTCTCGATGGCGTGGTGGAATAGGAGCCATGGCCACACTCCACTTGATAGTTGGGCTTCCATGCTCAGGAAAATCGACGTTGGCCCGCAAGCTGGAACTCGAACTGCCGGCCCTTCGATTAACGCCAGACGAGTGGCAGATCCCCCTCTTCGGGCAGGACGCAGAAGACCCAGAACACGATGCACGGCACGGAGTAATCGAAGGCTTACTCTGGAATGTCGCTCGCAGGACGCTGGAATTGGGGACGAATGTCATCCTCGATTTCGGTTTCTGGGCGCGAGAAGAGCGCGAGGACTATCGGTCGCGTGCCAGGCAAGCTGGGGCCGGTAGCGAAGTCCACTACCTGGATGTGCCGCAGGATGAACTACTGAGGCGGCTTGACGAACGGAATGCAGGACCCTCACGGGAGACTTTTCGTATCCCCCTGCAATCGATGAAGTCCTGGATCGCCTTCTTCCAGAAGCCCACACTCGATGAGCTCGAGCGCAGAGAGTGAAGCCAATGTCACTGCGGCCGCACCAAACCACATACGGAGGCGCGCGAGCATGAAGTTCGGCGCGCTGCTGGTCATCGGCGCCGACGGCCAGGAACGGCGCTACGAAATCGACGTGCCCTCGCTGCTGCTGGGGAGTGGCCCGGGCAGCGGCATCCTCCTGGAGGACCCCTCCATCGCGGAGCGCCACGCCCGCCTGATCGTGGAGTCCGGCACCGTGCTGCTCGAAGACCTGGGCTCGGAATCGGGCACTTTGGTGGCGGACCAGCGCCTGGCGCCCCACACGCGCAACCGCATCGCTGCGGGCCAGCAGCTGCAGTTCGGGAACCTCGCCGCGCGCTACCTGGAGCCGGCACCCGTCGATATCGAAGCGGTGGTGCCGGTGACCGCCCGGCGATTAACGGAGAGCTCGGACCGCGGCGTTCGACCGCTCTCACGCGTTCTGCTCTCGCTGCGGCTGCCCCAGGGCGCCATCCGCGCGGGCGAGGTTCTTACGGGCAGCCTGCGGGTCGAAAACCGCGGTCGAGTGGTCGATCGTGTACGCCTCGAAGTGAGCGGCGTCCCCACGTCGTGGCTGCGTGGCTGGCGCCCGGAGCTCTCACTCGTGCCTGGCGGCGTGGCCACGCTGCCGCTCGTTATCCGCCCGCCTGCAACTCCGGAAGCGACCGCCGGGGAACACACTTTCGCGGTTACCGCCGTTTCCAGTGTGGATGCGCGCGAGACGCTCGAGTCTGGGCAGCTGCGCATCCTGCCGTTGGAGCGGGTGACCGTCGACATCGAGCCTCAGCGCGCGGTCAGCCGATTCGAGCTGCTGGTTACCAACATGGGCAACCTGCCGCTCACCGCCCAACTGGCGGCGGCCGGCCAGGAGGATGGAGTGCGGATCGACCTCGAAGAGCCCGCGGTCTCTCTCGCACCGGGCGAATCGAAACGCGTGAAACTGCGCGCCCATTCCAACAACCGGCACGCGTTCGGCCGCCAGAGCGTCGTCCTCTT
>JBDSEP010000093.1:0-3259 GCA_039919985.1 Tepidiformaceae bacterium
ACCACCTTGGGCGACGGCTCGAAGATGTAGTCCTCCTGGAAGCCCTCTGCGACAACCGCATCGCTCGTCGGTGGTTCGATTGGGAGCAGCTGTCGAACCGTAGGGCGTTGGTTCGCAGTCGAAACCAACTCCGGGTAGCTGATGTAGACACGATCGATTGTGCCGTTCAGGTAGTCATCCATGATGACGCGGGCAATGCCGAGCGTATCGGCCTGGGTCGGGTAATCGCCGAGATCGGTGAACTCGGCGACCACGTGGGCGTGCGCTCGAATGAAGAAATCGCGGCCTTTTTTGCCAACGGCGACCACCGAGACGGGCTCGTGTTGGAGAGCGACGAAGGTGCCGGCGCTGCGGTTGAGGTTGGAGTTCAGCCCGCCGCAAAGGCCGCGGTCCGGCGTGATGTGAAGCATGGCCACGTTCTTCACGGGCCGCGAAACGAGCAGCGGATGGGCCGCTCCCTCCTCGCCGCTATCTGTGGAGGCGAGGCCCGCGAGGACGACTCGTAGCTTCTCCGCGTAGGGTCGCGCCTGGAGCGCCCGGTCCTGCGCGCGGCGCATCTTCGAGGCGGCGACAAGCTGCAGCGCGTTCGTAATCTTCGCGGTGTTCTTTACGCTCGTGATGCGTCGCTTGAGCTGGCGGATCGTTGGCATTGGTTTCTTCCCGGTCCGTCGGTAATGGCGTGCGCCTCGGCGGCGCGTCTACTTCGATGGTTGAGAGGCGACGCGAACGGCGCCTCCGCTGTGCCTTAGTAAGGAACGGTGGTCTTGAATGTAGTGATGGCGCTCGTCAGTTTCTCGCCGAACTCCGGCGTCATCACCGGGTTCGTGGTCACTTCCGCTAGCAGGTCTGGGTGGTTGCTGGCCATAAACTTTCGCAGTCCAGCCTCGAAGTCGCGGACCTTCGCCACCGGCACATCGTCCAGCAGGCCCTGGGTGAGCGAGAAGATGACCGCCGTCTCCTCCGCGAGGCTGAGCGGCTGGAACTGCCCCTGCTTGAGAACTTCCGTGGCGCGCTGGCCGCGTTCCAGCTGGCGCCGGGTGGCGGCGTCCAGGTCACTGGTCCCGAACTGGGCGAACGCCTGCAGTTCGCGGAACTGCGCCATGTCGCCCTTCAGGCCGCCGGAGACCGTCTTCATCGCCTTTGTCTGGGCCGCCGAGCCAACGCGACTCACTGAGAGCCCCACGTTGATCGCCGGCCGAATGCCGGCGTTGAAGAGATCCGACTCCAGGTAGATCTGGCCATCGGTGATGGAGATGACGTTCGTCGGGATGTACGCCGATACGTCGTTCGCCTGGGTCTCGATGATCGGCAGCGCCGAAAGCGATCCGCCCGCTTCGAGCTTGGCGGCCCGCTCCAGCAGTCGGCTGTGCAGGTAGAAGACGTCGCCAGGGTACGCCTCACGGCCCGGAGGGCGGCGGAGCAAGAGCGAGATTTCGCGATACGCCCAGGCGTGCTTGCTCAGGTCGTCGTAGACGATGAGCGCGTCGCGACCGCTCTCCATGATCTCTTCGCCCATCGTGCAGCCGGCGTACGGCGCGAGGTACTGCAGAGCGGCGGCGTCCGAGGCGTTTGCCGCTACCACAATGGTGTGGTCCATCGCCCCAGCGTCTTCCAGCAGGCCGACCACTTGCGCCACCTTCCCGGCCTTCTGGCCGATGGCGACGTAGATGCAGATCAGGTTGCCGCCCTTCTGGTTGATGATCGTATCGATGGCAATCGCGCTCTTACCCGTCGACCGGTCGCCGATGATCAGCTCGCGCTGTCCGCGGCCAACGGGGAACATCGCGTCAATCGTCTTGATGCCCGTCTGTACTGGCTCGTTGACGCTCTTGCGAAGGGTCACGCCGGGGGCAATGCGCTCGATCGGGCGAGTTTTCGTGGTGTTGATAGGACCTTTACCGTCGATCGGGTTGCCCAACGGGTCCACCACGCGGCCGATCAGCGCGTCGCCAACCGGCACTTCGATGACGCGCCCGGTGGCGCGCACTTCGTCGCCCTCTTTGATGTTTTCGTAGTCGCCGAGGATAACGGCCGAAACCGATTCCTCCTCCAGGTTGAGCGCGATACCCATGCTGCCGTTCGAAAACTCCAGCAACTCGGAGTACATCGCGCCCGAAAGGCCGTGTACGCGAGCCACTCCGTCTCCGGCCTGCATCACCGAACCGACGTCTGTTGCGACGACACTGGTGCCGAAGCCCTCGATCTGCTCACGCAGGATGGAGGCGATCTCCTCAGCGCGTACTGCCATGGTGGCCCTCTTTCTCTAGTTCAATCACTGCGAGCGCCTTAGCGCACGCCTTCTACAAGTTCGCGCCGGAGCCGCTTCAAGCGGGATCGGACGCTGCCATCAACGAGCTTGTCGCCTACTCGGACGATGACTCCGCCGATGATGGCGGGGTCTACCAGGGCGACCGCTCGAACGCGTTTGCCGAGGCTGCTGCTTAACTGCTGCTCGATCCCCGTGAGTTGCTCCGCGGAGAGCGGAACGGCCGTGGTGACGCTCGCATGGGCGATGCCTTCGTGCTCATCGGCAAGCTTGCCGAAGGCTTCGGCGACAGCCCTCGCCTCCGGGGCGCGGCCCTTCGCGACCAGCAGCCGCGCGAGGCTCAACACCGGTGGCGAGACATCGAGCATTCGCTCGACCATGGCATAACGGGCAGGAAGCAGTACCTTGGCGTTCCCAAGGATTGCCGCGGCCGGAGAGTCGGTCAGGACCTCTGCAACGTCCCGAAGTTCCGCGCGCCACTGGTCGAGACTGGATCCGGGCTCTGCCGTGGCAATTTGGAATGCCGCCTGTGCGTAGCGTTTCGCCGCCTGCTGGTCAGCCATTGTTACTGGCCACTAAAGGATGACTCGGCCAAGGCCTCGTCGATAATGCGTTGGTGAGACTGCCGGTCCAGGGACTGGTTGATCACCTTCTCGGCGGCCGACACGGTGATATCGGCAAACTCGCCCCGAAGCTCGGCAATCGCTCGGTCCCGTTCCAGCGCAATCTCCGACCGGGCACGTTCGAGCGCAACCTCACGGTCGCGGTTCGACTGTTCCCGGGCCTCAGCCTGGATGCGGGTGGCGATCGCTTGTGCGCCAGCCACGATCTCCTGGCCGTCTCGTCGCGCGACGACCAACTGATCTTGGATGTTCGCCTGCGCTGCCGCAGCTTCGGCACGAGCGATCTCCGCCGCGTTCAGCCCCTCGGCAATTTTCTGCTTTCGCTCGTCCAACATCTTGAGGATGGGCTTGTAGAGCGTTAGCCGAAGAA
>JBDSEP010000100.1:0-5449 GCA_039919985.1 Tepidiformaceae bacterium
ATCCCTGCTTCGGCGAAAATCGCGAGGGCGTCGGAGTGGCCTTCGGCGAGTCTGGCGAGGGAGAGGTCCTCGGCTGCGATCTCCGCGAGTCGCCGGAAACGGGACCATGTGGCCCCGCAGCCGGGTCGGGGAAGGTCGAGCAGTCCGTCTCGAACCATGGCACGCAATCGAAACTCAAGTTCCCGACCACGAGTGGCGGCCAGGGAGCGTGCCGTTGACGCGTCTTCCCGATGAGTTGCAAGCCCTTCCAATAAGTACTGAGCCACGTTTAGTCCTTGGTGATCTCCGATCGACCGCCGCTCGATTTCGCCGACCGCACCCCTGGAGGGTGGGGCGGCCGACGCTCGGCCACCCCGGCCGACCTTACTCGTGGCGCAAAGTTGCGCCCAGGAAGATGCCAACGATCAGGGCGACTGAGCCGGCGATCATTGTGGCGAGGGTTCCCGCGGTGGCGGCGGCCTGGGTCGCCGCGGCCCCGGCGGTGATTGCCGCCTGGGTGGCCTGTGCTCCGGCGAACGCGGCCGCCTGCGTTGCCTGGGCGATCTTGAGGTTTTCGACGTCCTTCTGCAGATCGTCAGAATTGTTGTTCATGCTGTTTCCCTCTTTTTCTTCGTTCATAATCCGATGGTAGGGAAGGAAGCGGGTGGTTAGATCGCCGGCGGGGACAAATTGATTGCAGCGCCATCGCGAAATCAGGCGCTGCCCCGTGGGATACGGCTGCGCGGAGCCGCTCCGCTGGTCAGAGACCTAGAAAACTAAGGCCGTGGATTGCTCCACGGCCTTCGTTCTGAAAACTTGGTGATTCCCGGCTTAGCTGATGAACAGCGGCGCGAGGACGAGGGTGATGGTGCTCAGCAGCTTCACGAGGACGTGGAGCGCCGGGCCTGCGGTGTCCTTGAAAGGGTCTCCCACGGTGTCGCCGACGACGGCCGCGGCGTGGGTCTCGGTACCCTTACCAATGACTTCGCCAGTCTTGTCGTCCTTGAGCCCGCCGGATTCGATGAACTTCTTGGCGTTATCCCAGGCGCCACCGGCGTTGTTGAGGTAGGTGGCGAGCAGCACGCCGCCGATCGTCCCAACCATCAGCATGCCGGCGACCGAGAGCCAACCTTCGTTGCCATCGCCACCGAAGGCGTAGCGGAAGATGACGCCCACGGCGATCGGCAGGCCCACCGCGAGGATGCCGGGAACAACCATCTCGCGCAGTGCAGCACGAGTCGTAATGTCCACCGCGCGGGAGTAGTCCGGGCGTACCTCGCCGGTCATGATGCCCGGGTTCTCTCGGAACTGGCGGCGTACCTCTTCGATGATGCCGCCAGCCGCCTTGCCGACGGCGCGAATGGAGAGCGAGCTAAAGAGGAAGGCGAGCATGACGCCCAACAGGGCGCCAACGAACACCTCAACCTTGCCGAGGTTGATCGGCATGATGCGCGGCAGCGGGAACGGGCTCCCCTCGGCGCCAATTGGGCAATCGGCGCCTGCCTTTTTATCCTTGGCGAGCTTGGTGACGTAGGCGGTCGCCTCGTTGCGGTCTGCGGTGAGGAGCGTCTCGATGCCCTTGTCATCGAGTCCACAGGCCTTGAGGTCGGTGACATGCTTGCTCATGGCGGCAGTGACGGCAGCCTGCTCATCAGAGCCCTGGCGGGTTAAGTCCAGGTCCTGGATGAGGTCCGCATAGCGCGATGCGTCTTCGTGAGCGATTTTTCCGAACTCGACGCGCACCTCATCGAGGTAGGCGGTGAAGAGCAGGAAGGCGGCGAGGGCGGCGGAGCCGACCGCGTAACCCTTCGTGAGCGCCTTGGTGGTGTTCCCCACGGTGTCCAGGGCGTCGGTGATTTCGCGCGCTTCGGGCTTGGTGCCCTCGGCCATCTGCGTAATGCCGCCCGCGTTATCCGTGATCGGCCCGAAGGTGTCCATGGCCAGCACGTAGGCAGCAGACATGAGCATCCCCATGGTCGCCACGGCAGTGCCGAAGACGCCTGTCGAGACGTTGCTGACCTGCGCCGTGATGCCAGCGGCCCCCTCCGGATCGGCCTGTTGGCCGAGCACGAAGGAGACGACCAGAGCGATGCCGACGGTGATGGCGGTAACAGCGGTGGTTTCGAAGCCCACCGCTGTACCGATGATCATGTTCGTGGCGGCGCCGGTCTTGCTGGCCCGGGCGATCTCCTGCACCGGGCGCCAGGCGCCAGCGGTGTAGTACTGCGTGATGTAGACGAACGCGATGCCGGTAAGGATACCGACTACGCCGCAGAGGAAGAACCAGAACCACGATCCCGAGTCCATCATGCTGTAGGTAGCGATGGCCAGGCCGCCGACGCTGAGCGCGGTAATAACCCAGTAGCCACCGTTGAGGGCCCCCATCGGGTCCTTAATGCGCTTGGCCCAGAAGGGTACGGTCAGCATGCCGATGATCGTGGCGAATACCCCGAACGAGCGAAGCACGAGCGGGAAGAGGATCCACTCCACCCGGCCGGTGGCGGTGAAGATGGCCACGCCGAGGATCATGGCGCCGATGTTTTCCGCGGACATCGATTCGAAGAGGTCCGCTCCGCGGCCGGCGCAGTCACCAACGTTGTCGCCGACGAGGTCAGCGATGACGGCGGCGTTACGCGGGTCGTCTTCGGGGATACCGGCCTCGACCTTGCCTACGAGGTCCGCACCGACGTCAGCGGCCTTCGTGTAGATGCCACCTCCGAGTTGCGCGAAGAGGGCAACGAAGCTTGCGCCGAATCCGAAGCCGACGATCAGGAACGGGGTCTCATCGATGCTGTGGCCGAGCACACGGCTGTAGATCGCGAAGATGCTGGAAACGCCGATGAGGCTGAGAGCGACGACAAGAAAGCCGGAGACGGCACCACCGCGCAGCGCGGTATTGATGGCGTCGGCAAGGCTGTTCTGCGCTGCGGAGGCCGTCCGGCCATTGGCCCGCACGGCGATGGACATGCCGATGTAGCCCGAAACGCCGGATGCAATCGCGCCGACGATGAAGGCGATGCCCGTGAGGACGCCCGCCTCGCCAGATTCCTTGAAGATGGCAACGATGGCGCCGACGACCACAGAGGTGACGAGCGCAAGGATGCCGATAGTCTTGTACTGGCGGCTGAGGAAGGCGTTGGCGCCCTCCAGGATTGTGCCGGCAACCTCTTGCATGGCTGGCGTGCCCTTGTCCCTCTTCAGGACGTCATAGGCAAGCCAGATGGCAAAGAGGACCGCTGCGGCGCTCGCCGCCGGGATCATTATCTGGGCCAGGAGCATGGAACCTCCCCCTCCACGGAAACTTTGGACTGCGCCTCCTCCCCATTGAGGACACGCCGAACCGACGGCCGCCCGAATGACGCGCCGAAGCGTGCGGAGTCTAGCAACCGTGAACTTTACGAGCCACTTACGTTTCGAGAAGGTTTCTCAGTGTGGGTGTTTCGAATGGCAGCGAAATTTGGACAGATTGCTGTCGATGCTCCGTCACGCGATTGCTCTGCGCTTGGGGTAACGGCCCGGGCTCGCGTGCCGTATTTTGGGAGGAGAGCAGGAGGGATCAAGATGCGCGAAGTAGCCGAACTGAACGGCGATGGGATTGCGGCGGAGCTACGGGACGCAATCCACGCCTTAAACGAAGCGCTGGGCGAGTTGATCGCCTTCCGGCCGGTGGACTGGAGCGTGGAGCGTCGCGAATCTTCGCCGACGGCACTGGACGAAGGCATTGAGCTCACGCGCGAACTGGGGGCGGCTATGAAGTATCCCACCGTGACCCGCACAGAAAGCCCCAACCAGGTATTGCGTGAACGGCTGGACCTGGCAGTCATCCATCGCCCGTGCCGCACCTATCCAGGGGTGAGCACGAACTACACCGGAAAGATCGATCTCCACGTAGTCCGCGTAGCGACTGGCGGGACTTACGAAGACGCGGGGAAGCGACTGGGCTACCACTCCGCGGTCAGCATCCGCGTAATGGAGCGGACGCCGGTGGAGCACGCCGCACACTTCGCCTTCCGGCTGGCCGAACGGCAACGCCACAACGTGGTTTCGACCAGCAAGTACACGATCCAGCGGGCCGCCGACGGGCTCTTCGAAGAGGTTGTTGACGAAGTGGCAGCAGAGTACCGAAACACCGAGCACCAGCGTGAGCTCTTCGATTCGCTGCTCGCCAAGCTCATTATGCGCCCGGAGCGGTACGACGTGATTGTGACGCCAAACGAATATGGCGATTTTCTCAGCGACGCCGTCTATGGACTGATCGGCTCCATCGGGCTGGGGGCGAGCGCATCGTATGCCTTCACGCCGAGCCATCAGCCGTCGATCGGCATCTTCGACCCGGCGGGCGGCACGGCGCCGGATATCGCGGGCAAGGGCATCGCGAACCCCTCGGGTGCAATAGAGGCGTTCGGCTACTTACTGGAGTATTGCGGCCATCACGACATGGGCCGGAGGCTCGTGAATGCGGTCCACGATTGCATTGCGAACGGTGAGAAGACGGGGGACCTCGGCGGCAAGCTGAACAGCATGGAGTTCACCAGGGCGGTCATCGCGCGGGCCGCACCAACGGTGTGAGCACTCGGATGACGCCCGCAAACGCGCCCTGGCGGCCGCCGCCAGCGACTACTTTAGCGAACTCGCAGAGGACTCGACGTCGGCTGTTGCGAATGGCCAGGTGAACGTCTTGACGATGGTTCCGCCTGAGTCCACGAGAAAGACCGTGGGGATCTGCACGAGGTTGAACTTCGCATCCGCGTTGAGCCTGGGAACGAGCAGCGTCGGCATGGTTAGCTTCGTGCTCTTCACGAACGCCCTGGGCGTCTCGTAACCCTTCGAGCCGTTTCCGTTGGACCCTTTCGCGTCGATCGCCACGGAGGCGAACTTCACGTTGCTGAGCCTCGAAGCGACGCTTTGAAGCGCCGGAAGTTCACTCTGGCAGTGGGGGCAGTCGTTGAGCCAGAAGACAACGACGCGCGGGGCTCCGCCAAAGTCACTGAGCTTCGCACCGCCCTGCCCGGTGAGGTTCTCTCCGGCAACGTCGGGCAACGCGCTCCCCACGAGTTGTTCGGGCGAGCCACTTGGAGTGGGATAGACAACCGCGGCGTCGTCGTCGCCGCAGCCCACGCCGAAGACGACTCCTAACGCAAGCAACACCAAAACGAACGAACCAAGATGCTTAGCCATTTACTCCTCCAAACCTCCGCGATGCTACCAGCGCCTCGCTTCGCCGACCACGCGGTTCGGGGTCGATCGGCTACCACCGGGCTGCAGAGCATTTGGGGGGCGAATCGGTCCCCTGTAAGACTTTCGTTGCTTCTTCGCCACGAGTCCCCGGTACCTTGGACCTAACACTCCTGGAGGTGGGCGATGGCGTGGCGATTGGCGAAGGTGCCGTGGTTCCTCAAGACCTTTGTCGTGGTCGGGGCGATGGTGGCGTTCGGCGTAGTTGGCAACATCCTTATCGGCGTCTACTTCG
>JBDSEP010000144.1:0-4207 GCA_039919985.1 Tepidiformaceae bacterium
CCAGTGGCGTTCGCGGCCTCGCGCCAGGCGGGGTCCGCCAAAATGGTGAGGCGCAGCGGGATGGCAAGCCTTTTCTATTCGTTTGGCACCCAGAACCCGGGACAGCTGGTGCTCAACAACTATCCGCGATTTATGACCGAGTTGAGTATCCCAGGGAATCCCGTCTTCGATGTCGGTGCCGTCGACGTGTTGCGCGCCCGCGAGCGTGGCGTTCCGCGCTATAACGAGTTTCGTCGCCAGCTCGGACTCAACCCGATTCGAACGTGGGAAGATCTCACGCCCGACGCTGTGCAGGTGGAGCGGCTGAAGGAGGTCTACGGAGATGGAGCGGACGCAGTGGAGAAGCTAGACCTGATGGTTGGCACTCTCGCCGAAGGGGTGCGGCCCACCGGGTTTGGTTTCGGCGAGACCCTCTTCCAGATTTTCATCCTGAACGCTTCGCGGCGGTTACAGGCGGACCGCTTTTACACGGACAGCTATAACGAAGATACGTACACGGCCGAGGGGCTGGAATGGATCGATGACGCCGATCTGAAGGGCGTGATTCTGCGGCACTACCCCGAACTTGGCGCTACGGGGCTCGCGAACGTGAAGAACGCCTTCGAACCGTGGGATGTCGGCGAGCAGCTCGATCCCCAGCGGCATCCCCTGCGGGCTTTCGATAAAGAACTGGGTAAAGACCGGTGGCGGACCGCGGTGGCCGCCGAGCCGACAAAGCCATGAGCGGAACTTCACCGAGCCCACTGCGGTCACTGAACGCCACCTGCACGGAGAGAGTGCTGCATGGGGCGCTGACTTCCGCCCAACGCTTCGAACGGCGTCTCGAGCCGTTCTTTCGTCCGGCGCTGAACGCCACGCTTCGAGAACCTTCTGTCGCGGTGCTTCAGTGGCTCATCAACCGGAGGCGCAAGAACGAAGGTCTTGGCCTGGCCGAGGAACGCGAACAGCCCGGCGAAGCCGCTGCGTTAGACGCGATCATCCAGCGCGTCGGTGCGTACATGCGTGAGCACTACAGGCCTGGCGAATTCCAACGAGGTGGCAACACCAAGACGCACGGCATCGTGCGAGGCGAAGTGACCATTCGTGACGACATCCCGGAGTCTTTGCGCCACGGCGTGTTCGGGACGCCTACCACCTTTCAGGCGTGGGTACGCTTTTCGGGGCCCGGTCCAGACAGTCCGAAAGACATCGACGATGTGGGGTTCGTGAGCTGCGCGATCAAACTGATGGGCGTGCCCGGCCCTAAGCTGCTTCAGGATGAGTCCGCCACGCAGGACTTGATTGCAGTTTGTACGCCCACGTTCGTCACTCCCAACATCGTGGTGAACGCCGACCTGCAGGCTGAGATCCTGCGAGGCACGCCCGCCCTCTACTTCATTCGTCCGCGAGGCACGCACATCCTCGATTTGCTCATGCAGAGTTGGTGGAATCAGACGCAGTCCAATCCGCTGGAAGTTCAGTATTGGAGTTGCGTGCCGTACCTGCTCGGAGAGGGCCGGGCGATGATGTACTCCTTCCGTCCCCGTGCAAAAACTCGAACGCGCGTGCCGCGGGTTCCGAGGCGACCACCCGACAACTATCTGCGCGACGCGATGGTCGCCACGCTGGCCGCCGGCGACGTTGAGTTGGACATCCTGGTACAGGTCCAGACGGACGCGCATCGGATGCCGATCGAAAACGCAGCGGTCCGCTGGCCGGCGCGGCTTTCGCCGTGGGTGCCGGTTGGGACGTTGCGAATCCCGCGACAGAGGTTCGATTCGCCGGCTCAGCTGGCCTTCGCCCATAACCTCTCGTACAACCCGTGGCACTGCGTCGCCGAACATCGTCCCCTCGGCAACCAGGGCCGAGCGCGCCGACGGATGTACTCCGAGCTGGCCAAGCTGAGGCAGACAGAGAACCAAACGCCGCACATCGAGCCGACCGGCGACGAAACCTTCGACTAACACTCGGCGGTTGGGCTGCGAAAGCCGGAGCAACGAGGAGAGGAGCAGGCATTTGTTGAACAAGGTCCGTAACACAGCGCGGGTGTCATTGGCGCTTATCAGACTGCTCAATGGAGTCCTGGCGCTCGTCGCGCCTCAGCTACTCACCAGGAGGTTCGATGCGGAGCGTGATGCGCCTCCGGTTGCGCACTACGCCTTCCGCATGTTTGGAGTGCGTACTGTGCTTATCGCCCTGGACCTTCTGCGCGCCTCTGGTTCGAAGCGCGCACACGCCATGCATGCCGCGCCACTCATCCACGCATCCGACCTTGCGGCGGCGATCCTGGCGGCGCGTTCGGGCCTTGTGCCCAAACGAACGGGGCAAATCATCGTCGCCATCTCCGGGCTCAATACGCTGCTCGCGCTGGCGATGCAGGGCGGTAGCGCCGATGACGACGGCTTAGACAGCTAAGGGAGCGAGGCCAGGTAGCGCAAGGCGCGGAGGCCTGGCAGGAAGAAGTAGCCGCCCCCAAGGGTGGCAACGAACTCCGGCAACCCGCGGACCCGTTCACGCACCGGGAGTGCGGGCATCGCGAAGGTTGCTCCCTGTGGGCCGCGCGGGCCGATCAGCGGGTCCACTTCATCGTAAAGTCCGGCGAACTTGGGATTGTTTGCCCAGGTGTGCTGGACGAACTCGAACTGCCTCGCGATGTTTGCGGCGAGGCAGACGAAGTGGAGGCCGCGTTCGGCCTGCTGGCCATCGCCGCTGAGGGCATCCTCTACACTGATTGGCGGCCCGTAGGCTCGACCGCGGCGAAGAATCCGGTGGCGGCGATTCAGTTCGATCGAGTCCTCGCTGCCGGGCTTGGGGTCCAGCGAGTCGCGTGGGTTCGAGCGGCGAACGTGGGCGCCGATGGGGCAGCGGAGCCCATCTGCGTCCTCACGGTGGTAGCCAAAATCGTTCGCCGTGGCGAGCGCCGGGTCGTCGGTTTCCGGGGACAGGGCAAGCGGCGCGCCGCCGGGCCAACGACCGACCATCTTCGCCCCCAATCGTATTCGGCCAGCCGGGTCGGGTTCATTCCGCGGCCCGCGCGAGAGCTCATCGAGAGACTGCCAGAAACGCGGCACATCTTGCTGAATCTGACGGATCACAAGGTAGGTGCCGTTTCGTCCGAAGTCGTGCGCCTTCGAGCCCCCTGAGTCCCGGGCCAGCAGACCAATCGGGTCGTTGGCCTCTGGGACCAGTGGCCTGTCGGTCAACAGGCCGTACTCGTTCTTATAGCCCAGCACGAATTCGCCCGGCCTTACGACGGATGCAACTGGTCCGTCGCGACCCATGCCCTCGATCGTTGGTTGCGAAATACCGTCGCGGAATCCGAAGTGCTCGCCGTTGCCGATGTCGTTCGTCTCGAGGGGGGCGACAACCTGGATTTTGGCTTTGCTCAAGGCTTCGCTGTGGGCTCTCAACAGTGTGGCCAGCGCGTCCTCATTGACGGCATAAAGCATCAACACGGCATCAACACGGCTGGTATCCGGGCCGCCCCAACGCCACGTGGCAAGGCCGTTCCCACCGTCGTCTCCGAGGATGCGCTGGCGATGAGGCGTGGTCATACCCTCGCGAAATTCGTTGGAGAAGCCAGACAGGGTCTCCTCGGCGAGGCCGATCGCGCGGAGTCCGCTAACCGTAAACGCAACGTGGACAGCTGTCTCAGTCGGGTCCTCATCGGAACGGGTTACGCAGCGCTCCAGTCCGGACAGCCACGCTCGGGCGAGGGCCGGGTCGTCGAGGCGCAGCACGAGGAATCGCGCCGCCCTGAGCTTGCCGTAGCCTCGGGCGACGAGTCCCTGGATATCCGCAAGTTCGAGGTTCTCCATGGGTATCTCCTTCCGCCGCTAAAGCGTCCGCAGCCAGGTTGCGGCAGCTGCCTCTGTGAGTTGGCCATGGAGGCCCGCCCGGATGCGCGCGTTATTCGCGATGTTCAGTGTCGTCAGGTCGCCGTAAGCCGTGTACCAGACCTCGGAAACCCTCTGTTTGGTGCGAATGTAGGACTTGAACGCCTGCTCATCCGTAGCTCCGTTGCGCACGAGCCAGTTTGTGCGCGGGTAACCAACTCCGTTGCTGAAGACCGCGTTGAGACCCCACGAGACTTTGTCGATGAAATCGTCCATGTAGTTTTCGAGGCTTCCATCGTAGTTACTGGAGAACACCATCTGGTGGTAGTCATCGAGGAACACCCAGCGGGCGGCGTGGATGGACTTCACCCCCGTGAGCACTCCGCGATTGA
>JBDSEP010000155.1:0-3229 GCA_039919985.1 Tepidiformaceae bacterium
CCCCGAACCCCAGTCCGAGCAAGCGAGTGCGTGAGACCTCGAGGGCCGCGCAAAAGTGCCCCACAACGATCGCCAGGTCACGGACGTGAAGTAGCCAGGTCCACTCCTCGGGACGACTTCCGTGGAAGCCAGGGAGCCATGGGTAGTAGACGCTGAATCGTTCTGCCAACCGCTCAATAAAGGCGGTGTCCGGTGCGTGGCCGTTGTCGCGCGGCAGAACAAGCAGGGGTTCGCCCGACCCTTCGTGGAGGTAGGTGATCTCGCCCCCGCACACGGAGATGGTCTCTGTCGTCATCCAATCATCCTCAGACCAGTGGTCGAGATGCGACCGAGATGATGCATCCGTGGTCTGTTCGAACAATATAGAGCAGCCCGGCGCGCGGCAACGGGTGTGGGGCAGGGTTCGGGCTCGGCCAGTGGCCCGGCGGACATGCTGCTACCTTCGAGTTGCGCTCTCCCCGTCGAGGTGAAGCTTCCAGGCCTCGAGCACACTCTGCACCACTCCCTCTGCTAGGTCGGCGTGTCCCGCCGCGTTCGATGTCATGCCTCTTCCTTTGACGGCTGCGCCATGGGGCGTCTACGCCACGAACGTGGTTCAGCGGGCGGAGCGAGACGTGCTAAGCTGCCGCTCGAGAAAGGCCCGGAACTATGCCCAGCGACGCGAACCAGGCATCGGACGGAAGCTATACCAGCCTTCTGGAGAGGTTTTGCCGCACTAAGGACGTAGGGCTTCTGGCGGAAGCCGCGACTCTTAGTGAGGGTTTCATTGGCGCGAATGTGGGACCGATGGACATCAAAGCCATCCACGACGCCGCCGTATCCAAACTGATCGACTCAAACGACCTCGACGCCCTGGTCGCGGCACACCGGGTCCTCCTCGAAGTGCTGGTGGCGTACGGCGTGGCGTTCAGTGCGATTTCGGAACGACTGCTGGCAGAGGCCGACGCGGCAGCCAGCGTCGACCCGGTTCGGAGCGAGGACGCTGACCGGGCCAGCCAAGAACGACTCGCCCTCCTCGCCGTCGTCAGTCACGAGCTCGGGAACCCACTCATGGTAGTGAAGGTCAACGTCGCTTCGATTCGGCGGTTCCTCGAGGAACGAGGCAGTTGGCCTGAGGAACTCGACCAACGCGAAGAAGACGTCGAAGTCGCGGTAAGCCGCATGCTGGCCCTCCGCGAAGAATTGCTTGCGGCTAGTCGCGATGAACGGCGAGAACTCGAGATCGTTCCCCTCCATCTCCAACGGATTCTCCGCCGAGTGGTACGTTGGGGCGCTCTTCAGGCGTCAAAGAAAAGGATCGTCCTTACCGAAGATTGCCCTCCAGACCTGCCGTACGTCATGGGCGATGATGGTGCGGTGCTATCGATTCTGACGAACCTAATTTCGAACGCGGTTCGCTACACGGAGCCCGAGGGGTCAGTGAGCGTTACGGCTCGCCGTGAAGACTCCCGTGTGATCGTTCAAGTTGCAGACACTGGCATCGGAATATCCGAGGAAGATCAGTTACGCATTTACGAGCGCTTCTATCGTACGGATGAAGCGAAGAAGGCAGCATCCGCGGGCATCGGATTAGGTCTTGCGATTACGCGGGACCTTGTCTCGGCGCTCGCGGGGACCATCGAGCTCACCAGTCAAATTGGGCGCGGGTCGACCTTCGAGGTTAGCTTTCCAGCCAGCAGCCCGATTCCCGAAGGGTGCTTGTAGCTCGCGGAGGCGCCTCCCTAGCGTTGCCGCTCGCGAGTAGCCCGCGTTAGCGGAGCGTACGCACCTACCGCAAATGTTTGGTGCTCGTCTCCCGTTAGCGTCAGCCATGACTAACGGTTGGCAGAGCGAACACGAACTGGCTACCACCTCCCACTCTTGGTTCAGCCCAGATTCTCCCCTCATGCCCTTCGACAACCTTCTTGGCGAGAGTAAGTCCAAGGCCAAGCCCTCGAATCGAGCCGCGAACCCGCTCGGAGCGAAAGAACGCGTGGAATAGCTCTTCCCCAATGTCTGGAGGAATGCCTATTCCACGGTCAAGCACAGCGATTCGACATTCGCCTGGAAGGGCCTCGATGGTTACTTCGATCAGTGAGTTGGGAGGACTGTATTTATTGGCGTTGTTCAGCAGATTCTTGAGAAGGCCTTCGAGACACAGTTCATCGCCCTCAACAACCGCTTCGCACGTTCCCATGATGGACACGCTGCGTTTGCTTGCACCGATGAACGCCTCAGTGACGCGGTCAACCAGCGCGCCGATCGCCAGCGGCTCCCTCTCAAGGATGAGTCCGTGGTCGAAGCGTGCTAGCGTCACAAGGTCATTCATGGTCGAGTTCAAGCGGTCCAGTTCGACTTCGATGTCGGCTACCGCTCCGTTGGACTCAGCGTCGCTCAGCTCACGTCTCCGCGTCGCCAGGAGGGAGGCGTTGCCGAGGATAACGGTCATTGGCGTGCGCAGTTCGTGCGCCACGGCTGCATGAATCGCTTTGGAACTTGGTGTCCGCTCGTATCCTGCACTGGGCTGAGTATCTGATTGGGCCATCGTTTCCGGCTTGCTACTTTCGTATTCCGCCAGCCTAGCATCGCAAGCCCCTCGCTAGAGTCGTCGAAGCTTCCTATAGAGTTGCAAACTGCTCGCGGCTTCATCACTCCCAGTGCCACGGTCCACCCCGCGGTTAAGAGTGGCGGAAGAACTCGGCAGGCGAACGCGGCGCTGCTTGGGCTGACCTGCTTTCAGGGGCCTTCGCGATCGGCGCCTTCGTGGTTTCAAGGCCGATCACGAGGGTCTGGGCCGATCCGAGTCCTAAGCGCGCTCCGGAGCTCACTCTGCCGCAGCCGAGACAACCTCCAGGGCTTCACAACCCGTGGGAGAATGCTCAGCGCTCTTGACCCAACGGCGAGGAGGCGGCGACAGTACTCACCCATCCCGACCCCCACCCGGCCCCCAGTTCACAGGCATCTCGCGGTCAGCCGAGCGGGGGCCCGTCAGGCTCCGCGGGTATGCCATAGGACGCCACCGTTGCTAACGCCCCTGTACGGCACTCCACTGGTTTGTCCGCCCGAGGCCAATTAGTCTTGATGTCATATGCCAGGCACACCGACGAGGATGTTCGCTGCGGTGGCGGGAAGGGCCGCATGGCGTCCGGGTCCCCAGCCAGCGTGGCGCCTCACCTCCGGCGCCAGCGCGGGGCTGCTCATGTTGGTGGCGCTCGCACTTTTTGGTGTGGCGTGCGGCGGGGACAAGACG